>LGFB01000007.1 GCA_001508835.1 bacterium 42_11 | reverse complement strand
TCTGGGCATATGCCCAGAGGACCTTTCTACTCAAAAAGACCGGTGGTCCCTTCGCTGGCATTACCCAGAGCAGGTTCCACGGGTCGGTAGGTTACACCTACCCTCTCAGCCCCTACACATCAGGAGCTCCCCGCCACCTTTATCACAATTTTCATTTTAAGTATATCACAAACTTAAAAACTATCAAACATAGGAGTTTTTAACCTTACGAGGGACAGGACATAAAATAAGATTTCTAGCCCATAGACAATCAGCGCAACTTGGAGAATTAGCCCAGCAATCCTGATCCGCTGTGAGAACAAAGTCACAGCTCTCTTTCAGGTGGCAATCGGTACAGGATGGATAAACATAGTTTTTCATGATAAATCTGAAAACCGTATACTCCCTATCCATCCAAATATCATAAAGAGTTTTTTCTCTTATGTTCCCAAAAGAAAAGG
Organism: bacterium 42_11; assembly: GCA_001508835.1. Lineage (GTDB taxonomy): Bacteria > Synergistota > GBS-1 > GBS-1 > GBS-1 > 42-11. The sequence continues at coordinate 13,946 of LGFB01000007.1, read as the reverse complement.
CGTTGACTCTCTTTCTCCTTCCCAATATAATTTCATCGTAAGTATGAAGAAACCTATAGCAAGGGACAACTTCCCCATCCCACCTTATTACCGTAGAACAAGTTTCATCGAAGTCGCATTTTCTCTCCGTCTTCACTTCAAAGTTCGGGATTCTAATATAAACTCCTCTTCCCGAAAGGGAATATAGCCTATTAAGAATCTGCTGGGTTTTCTCCTTAAGAGCACCATTATATAGCACCTTGTCAACTTGACTATCATCCAACGGCATCATATTCGATATGGTAATGGAATTAACTCCCAAACTGACAAGCAACCTAATTTGCTGAGGTAATGTATCAATGTTTTCCTTAGAAACAACTATTTCAACACCCACGGAAGGAACATATTTACCCATATTATCTTTTAGCTTTATAAGCTTCTTAACCGTTTCAATTCCCTCTCCACTCATAATATGCCCTAAAGAGGCCTCCTGATTAGGTAGATAGTCCACGGAAAAATAAACTACGTCCACCCCTAAGCCTACCACTTCCCTAAGCTTTTCATCATCCAAGCTTAATCCATTAGTGGAAAAGCCAGCACTATATCCTCTCTCTTTTATCATCTTCAACATTTCAAAAAAATTAGGATGACAAGCGGGTTCACCTATACCAGCCAAATACACAAGCTCTACCTCCGGAAACAACCTTAAATCAGATAATAATTTTTCAAAAAGCCTTAAATCCATTTCTCCCATGGAATCTATCATGAAATTACGAAAACACATTTGACAATTAAGGTTACAGCTATTCGTGACTTCCACAAACACGTTTTTTAAATCAGGTTTAGGCTCTATATCGACCCGCGCGTTCCAAAGATTAACACTGTACCCCAATGACCAATTATCCACCTCCTATGGGAGGGAAAATAGAAACGGTATCACCATCTTTTAAAGGTGTATTTAACCCATCAAGGTGTTCAATATTGATACCATTGACAAGAAAAATCATGCCTCCTTCCAATTCCTTTCTAAACTCCTCTCCATAAATTTGCGAGAGTTTTTCTAAAAGCTCGGAAGCGGTGGTAGCCTCCACTTCCACCATCCGCTTCCGAGCTATCTGAGCAAGCGTGGCAAAGAGCTTTACCTTCACCATACCTTACTTATACCACTCCAACCCCAGCTCCGAAAGCTTCGATTCAGGTATAGTGCCGTCCTCGTTCCAGCCACGCAATTTATAGTAAACGGGAAGAGTTTTTTCTAACCTACAAACGCTACCCTTGTGAGGACCCTCTGGCACAGCTTCTTCTAAAAGTCTCTTTGGTAAAGTATCATCAGCCTTCGTAAGCCCAGCCTTAATATTAAAGGCTCTTTCTAAATTCCAAATCCTCTCTCCTATCCTAAGGCAATCTTCAACGGACAGGTCCCAACCAAAGAAGGCGTTCAAAAGATCCTTGTAATCCTCGATCCATAGGCCAAACATGGTAAAGATACACAAACCCATCGCATCTACGAGAGCAGTGGTCTCCTGAAACTCTTTAACCATCTCAATCTTACCTTCCGAGTCGTCCTGAGGATCAAACTTCCTCGGGTAACCCAATATCTCAGGGCTAATCATGTATCCCTTAATATGATCTCCACCTCTGTTACAGGTAGCATATTGAAGTCCAAGACCCTGGGCAACTCTCGGGTCATAAGCGGGGAGCTCCAACTTCTTAGCACTCATAGAAAGCTCCGGGTGACCATAGCTTTCAGCAAGCCTATAACTCCCATCTGCCATTTTAGCGCCAAAGCCCTGACGAAAAGCCATCTTAGGCAAGTAGTATATAGGGACTTCCGTATTTCCAAATCTCAATGGAGGCTCATCGCCCAACTCTTCAGGCTTTATATAACCTTTCTCAAACAACTCCATGGCACAGGCCAACGTGGTTCCCGCCGATATGGTATCAAACCCTAATTCGTTGCACAGGTGATTAGCTAAAATTATCGTGTGTAAGTCGTTTATACCCAAATCAGAACCAAAAGCCCAAACGGTTTCGTATTCAGGTCCCTCTACTTCCTCCTTAAGATAGAACAGCTTGTTAACCCTCGCACATCCTATCGGGCAAGCAAAACAAGGTTTGTTTCTGACCAGATATTTTGCCGCCATAGCTTCACCGCTCTGGTCATAAGCATGAGCAAAAACGCTTGTCTGGAAGTTTCTATGGGGATACAGCCCATTCTCATTTATGATATTTACCAGCACAGCGGTTCCGTATTTAGGAGCCCCTCCACCTGCAACAGGGTCGTTACGTAGCTTGTTTACCTTTTCTCTAACAACCTGCATGAATTTTTCTCTATCCGCCGGTGTAGGAGCACCCTTGCTTCCCACAACCACTACCGCCTTAAGGTTTTTACTACCCATTACAGCTCCAACACCGCACCTTCCAGCAGCTCTTGCTTTATCGTTCATAACCGCTGCGATTAAAGATAAATTCTCACCCGCAGGACCTATACAAGCAATTCTTGCCCTGTCAACTCCAACTTCCTTTCGCAAAGTATCTTCTGTTTCACTAACTAATTTGCCCCAGACATGAGAAGCATCTCTAATCTCAACGTTATCTCCATTGATATAAATATATACAGGCTTTTCTGCCTTGCCCTCCACCACCAACAAATCCCAACCAGCTTGCCTAAGCTCCGCTCCAAAATATCCACCAGAATTCGTGAAAGCAATAAAGCCTGTAAAGGGGACTCTTCGTTACCACATTATACCTGCCTCCAGTAGGAGCGCTTGTTCCGGAAAGAGGACCAGGAGCGAAAATAAGCTTATTATCGGGAGAGAGAGGATCTACCTTCGCATCCACTTCTTTAGCCATTATATAGGCTGCAAGCCCCCTACCCCCTACATACTGCTTAACTACGTCCTCACCATAGACATCGACCCTCACGCTCTTCTCACTTAGATTAACCCGCAAAACTTTTGCCTCAGCTACCAACGCCTACCCCCCCTTACTAAAGGATGACAAACACCCATTATGGAATATAGCATCAAAAATATTGCCTGTCAACTTATTAAACAACTCTATTGCAAACAAGAGAGCGTTGTAAAAAATTAAGGGAAGGAGCCTTTACTCCTTCCCTTAAGAAGCTCTTTCTAAAACTCCGTTCAGCTCCTCTTTTATCTCCCTTACTTTCTCTTCCCCGAGAGGTAAAAGGGGCAATCGCGGAGGACCGCCATATAGCCCAACGATATCCAAAGCAGCCTTAAGACCGGGAACACCGTATAAGGAAGTTACAAAAGCATTTATTCTAAGTATAAGAAGCTGTAACTCCCTCGCCTTTAAAAGGTCACCCGTATTAAAGCTTTTTATAATGTTAGAGCACACATCAGGTATCACATTGGCTAAGGCCATAATTCCACCATTTCCACCCATAGCAAGCGTGGGAAGAAGAAAACTGGCAGAGCCAGCAAAAACGGCAAATTCCCCTTTTGCTCCCGCTATTATCTCCGAAATCTGGACTATCCTGCCAGAACTATCTTTTATCCCTACGATATTTGGATGAGATGAAAGCTTTACAACAAGCTTAGAGGAAAGATTTATACCGCTGTTTGCTGGCATGTTGTATATTAAAATTGGTATAGGAGACTCATCTGCAAGCCCGCGATAGTAGTATTCAAGGACATCCTCTGTCATCGAACCTTTATAATAGCTGGGGGGTAAAACCAAAACAGCATCATAGCCGAATTCATAAGCCTTCTTGTTCAAGAATAGGGTTTCCCTGTAAGATTCACAGGAAGTTCCAGCGATGAGGAGTTTTTCCTTCGGATAATTTTCTCTAACAAATTCGAGCAACCTTAGCTTTTCGTCTTGAGTAAGCATGACAAACTCCCCGTTAGACCCCATGACCACTATTCCGTCCAAGGAGCTTTTAGCCCACGCTTCTAAGTTTCTTTTCAACCCATCAAAATAAAGCTCTCCCCTTTCATCAAACGGGGTAGGTATAGGAGCTAAGCAACCCTGAAGCTTTTTCACTAACGAACACCATCCTCTCCCAAGATTTCGAAAGCAGCTTCCAAACCCTCTTCAACGTGAGCCTTAAATCCTAAAGACCTCAAAACTTCACCAAATGTGGAAAGGAATAACATTACATTTCTTGAAGTAGAAGTGCTCCCCATAAGACCTATCCTCCATATCTTACCCTTAAGCTCACCTAACCCAGCTCCTATCTCAAGCTTATAATCGACCATCAAACGCTTTCTCACCAAGGCCTCATCTATCCCTTCAGGGACTTTAACCGTAGTTAGAGGTGGCAAACGATACTCCCGCTTGACAAGGAGTTCAAGCCCCATAGCTTCAAGTCCTGCACACAACGCTTTAGCATTTCTTTCGTGTCTTTTCCATCTATTCTCTATCCCCTCTTCCGCTACGATCCTTAAAGCTTCATTTAAAGCGTAAATGAGATTCATCGATGGAGTATGGTGATAGACCTTACCTCCATCCCAATACTGCTCTATTATAGAAAGGTCAAGATAAAAGTTTCCTACCTTTTTGGTTCTACCCCTTATATACTTCGCAGCATTCTCACCCACCGTTATAGGAGCCAGTCCAGGCGGACAACTCAAACACTTCTGAGTTCCGCTATAAACAAAATCCAAGGAAAATTTATCTGTAGGAACTTCAACTCCACCTAAAGAGGTTACAGCATCGACTAAGAGAAAGGCCCCATGCCGATGAACAATTTCCGATATCTCCTTAAGAGGCTGAAGGACACCCGTTGAAGTTTCAGCGTGAACTATTCCTACGAGTTTAACCTTGCCCAGAGACTTAAGCTCTTTCTCCACATCCTCAGGAGAAATTGGTTCTCCCCATGGAGCTGAAACAACCCTAACATCCGCCCCATACCTTTGGGCTATCTCAACCATTCTGTTTCCAAAAAATCCGTTAACGCAAATAACAACCCTATCCCCCGGTTCTATAAGATTAGACAAGGCCGTTTCCATTCCAGCAGTCCCAGTTCCAGAAATAGCTAATGTAAGCTCATTTTTAGTCTGAAAGACATATCTTAAAAGTTCCCGAGTCTCACTTAATATTGATAAAAAGTCTTCATCGAAATACCCCATAGCAGGTTCAGACATCGCCCTTAAAACGCGAGGGTCAACGGTAGATGGTCCTGGTCCCATCAAAATCTTGTCATAGGTCGGTCTTCTCTCGAAGCTTTTCAAGAGAAACCCCTCCTTTCACCATTTTTAAACATTATTTGCTATTCCGTAATACCAAAGCCCTTTCAAGAACCTCTTTAATAATATTATAGCAACAATTACCCGTGGGGTTGTTAACTTCGCACTCATATTTGGACATGGCACCTGTAATTCTACAAATATCCTCAATCGTACTTGCATCTCCTTGAAGGACAGCCTTAATAACATCGTCTTCCTTTACCTTACTGCAATAGCAAACATATTTGGGATTAGCATCTCTTTTAAACCATATAGGAACCTTCAAATGGTCTTTTAAAAATACGGCTACATTATTGTAATAAGCCACATCACATTCAGGGTTCATACATAAATAGTAGTCCTCTTCCCCAACCTTCTCCAAAAACCTTTCTTCAACAAGATGCCTAACCGTGAGATTCTTAACATATAACCCTTTAGCATTACAAGATGGGCATCTTTCCTCGCTTATCTCTCGGGAAGCTCCACACTGAGGGCAACAAGCCGATGTTAAAGGTGGATTTATATTTTGCATTCCTTTTCACCCCTTACATTAAAAGCTTTTAAGCTTTGTTTTTCATTATACCACTCCATAAAATTTCGTGTATTTTATTCCCATACTTATAGCAACAACGAAACTCCATACAAATCTGCTATAATATTGCAAAAGGCTTTTTAACAAATCGAAGAAAGGAGCCTCTACAAAATGAAGTTTATCTATAAGGTCTTTATTATCGTAGTCATACTTTTGCTGAAAAGCCACACACCGACCCCTGCCCTGGAAGAAAGACTCCTCGATTTCCCTATAAAGCTTGGCATAACCCCGATAATTAATGAAAGCGACGTCAAGATATACCCCAACAAGTATGAAGTTAGAGATGTCTTGGGCGAAGAGGCAACAAAGATGATGTTAAGGTATTTCAGAAGGTTCAACAGATTTAAGGTATATGCATTACCCTCCCTTAAGGAAGATGAAGACCTTTATGAAAAATACGAAGATATGGACTTCATCCTTCAAGGAAGAATATTAAGCTGCATCTTAAGAAAAGGAGCCACCCTTGGAACTAACTGGAAAGCTCTACTTGAGTTAGAGTTAAAACTGTTCGATATAAAAGAGGAGAGGTTAGTCTTTGAAAAGGTTATCCTGGCAACGGATAACCAATTTTTACCATATCTTGAAGATAAAGAGAGAAAAACCTGGAAAGAAGTAGAAAAAGGTGCACTCGGAGGAGCCCTAAGAAAGGCGATTTTTAAGGGGGCAGCCTTGGTAGCGAAAAGCCTACCCTTAAGGGGAAGAATAATAGCCATCCTTGATGAAAAGAGGTTTTTGATAAACCTTGGAGAAGAAGATGGCCTGAGAAAAAACGACACCCTTTACCTTATAAGAGCACAAACCGTTAAGACAATAGACCCTGAAAGGCCCGTCGTATTGATACCTCAGCGCATTTTTGATCTACAGGTTAAAGAACTTAAACCGCATGAAGCGATTGTGGAGATAGTTAAAGTAAGAGATAGTGAAGCAGAACCTCCCAAAGAAGGAGATATAGTAGAAAGACCTCTTTATCCATAGAAGGGGTGAAAAATCTTGAAAAAGCTAATAATGGGAGTTTTTATTTCTCTTGCGATTCTTGCGCTCACAGAGAATATTGCCTTATCCCAGGTAAACCTTGAACAGGAAGTAGAAAAAGGAAAGAGTCTATATGAAGCGGGGGATTACGAAGAGGGGGTAATGTTTCTGAAGAAACTCGTTGAAAGGTATCCCAACTCGGCAGATGCCTGGTTCTGGCTTGGAATGTGCTATGAGAGATTAGGGTATTTTGAAGCAGCTCAAGAATGTTACAAAAGAGTTTTAAGCATAGAACCGAAATACAAAGCCCTCAGTAAAAGACTAACGGAGGCAGAAAAGAAGATAGAAAGTCCACCACCTGAATCTCCTCCAAAGCTTGTCGCGGAAGCAAGAAAAATTGCCGTAATAAGCCTACCCAGAGATGAAGACACCAAAGATGAAAGCTTTAACAGCATTACCATAACTACACTGGGCAAAACCAAAGAAGTAAGTATAAAAGGAGGAAGGGTTGAACCTTTCGCTGAAGCTATCGCAAGGGAAATAAGAAGCAGATTATTAAAATACAAAACTATCGAGGTGCTGGCAAATACCTTGTTCGACAACGACATTAAGAAGCTCTCTGAAGAAGCAGATCTACTCATCTTTGTTTCTTTTTCCTCTTCAAGAGAAAAAGTAGGCTTAAGAGAAGCAGATTTCGCTGTTAACATCAAAGTAGTAGACCCTTTGTCAAAAACTATAAAATGGGAGCAAAACATATGGATAGATGAAATCGTCAAAGAAGTATATAGAGCTGTGAGATCCCGAAGGCTCACAACCTTACTTTTTTACACAGAAGTTCCCGTGCTCGCAAGCGGTGACAGCGGTATTATCGCGGTGGGAACAGCGCTCAACTTCATGACATGGCTACTAAACGAAACTATTCCAGACCTTTTGCCCATTGGGAACTTCACACAAACGGAACTTTTAACAGCTTTTGCAGCTCTCACAAGGAAGGTTACGGACAAAATATTCCAATATTGGAGCTTGGCTCCGACCATACACCCTTCAAGACTTGACATAGAAAAAATAGAAGAGGAGAAGAGAAAACTCGCTTGGTTAAAAAGAAGCGGTATCGTTGCTCAGATAGCATGGATAGATAACCAAGGAAGGGTGGTCATAAACGCTGGAGTCGAAAAGGGAGTAAACAAAGGGGATAGATTCTTCGTCTTCAGAAGAGGAAGACCCATAATAGACCCAACCAAAAACGAGGTAATAGGCTACGATGAGATAATAATAGGCTATATAGAGATAGATCGGGTAAGAGAAAGGCTCTCCTTCGGCAGGGTAACCCAATGGATTCGTAAGGATATCGCCGGCGGGGATTACGTCAGAAAAATAGTGGAATAGATAAATATAAAAGCCCCTGGGGAGTTCCCAGGGGCTTTTATATTTCATCCCTTAGTCCATCGGGGGGATTTCAGGGGATTTCTTTTCCTTTTCAGGTTTTTCAGCAACAACGGATTCAGTCGTTATAACCATGGAAGCAATGCTAGCTGCGTTTTGCAAAGCAGTCCTTACGACTTTGGCAGGATCAACAATTCCCGCTTCCATCATGTTCTCGATGTTACCTGTGAGAGCATTAAACCCGGTACCGCTGTCCGCTTCCCTAACCTTCTGGACTATTATTGAACCATCGAAGCCAGCGTTTTCTGCTATCTGACGAAGAGGATACTCAAGTGCCTTCCTCACTATCATAGCTCCCGTCCTCTCATCACCGTCTAAAGACTCGATGAGCTTTTCAACGGCAGGAATAGAATTGATGTAAGCGACGCCACCACCCGGAACGATACCCTCTTCTACAGCAGCTTTCGTAGCGTTCAAAGCATCTTCAATCTTGTACTTCCTTGCCTTAAGCTCTGTCTCAGTTGGAGCACCCACCTGGATTACAGCAACGCCACCAAGTATTTTTGCAAGTCTCTCCCTCAACTTTTCTTTGTCGTATTCGCTTGTAGCCTGCTCAAGCTCAGCCCTTATTTGAGCAGCACGCTTCTTAATAGCCTCAGGATCACCATAGCCACCGATGATAGTAGTCTCCTCTTTCGCTACCCTAACCTTTTTAGCCCTTCCAAGCATATCGAGCGTAACGTTTTCAAGTTTTATACCAAGTTCCTCAGAAACTACCTGACCACCAGTCACTATTGCTATATCCTGAAGCATAGCCTTCCTTCTCTCACCAAAGGCGGGAGCCTTAACAGCCACGCTCAACAAGGTTCCGCGAAGCTTATTAACTATAAGCGTTGCCAGTGCCTCTCCCTCTACATCCTCAGCAATTACCAGCAAAGGTTTGCCCGTCTGAACAACCTTTTCAAGCACGGGCAGGAAATCCCTTATATTAGATATCTTGTTACCGCATATCAAAATATACGGCTCTTCAAGAACTGCTTCCATTCTCTCAGGATCAGTTATCATATAGGGAGAAATGTATCCCTTATCGAACTGAAGTCCCTCAACCATCTCAAGAGTGGTTCCAATGGTCTGAGACTCTTCAACGGTAATTACACCTTCATGGCCAACCTTATCCATAGCCTCAGCGATCAAGTTACCAATCTCCTCATCATTGGCAGATATAGCGGCAACCTGCGCTATTTTCGCCCTATCTTTGACAGGAACAGCCATCTTCTTTATCTCTTCAACAACCACGTTGACGGCTTTTTCAATTCCCTTTTGCAAGAAGACAGGGTTAGCACCTGCAGCTACATTTTTCAATCCCTCACGCACCAACGCTTGAGCTAAGACGGTAGCTGTCGTTGTCCCGTCACCAGCTACATCATTGGTTTTACTTGCGACCTCTTTAACGAGCTGAGCACCCATGTTTTCAAAGGGATCTTCAAGCTCTATCTCTTTTGCAATAGTCACACCGTCGTTTGTAACTATGGGAGAACCAAACTTTCTCTCCAAAACAACATGCCTACCCCTCGGACCAAGGGTTACCTTTACAGTATCAGCTACCTTATTAACTCCTCTCTCAAGAGCTCTGCGGGCGTCTTCATCGAACATAACCAATTTTGCAGCCATAAACACTCACCCCCTTATCCTTCAACTACGGCTAAAATATCTCTTTCACTCAAAATTAAGTACTCCCCGCCTTCTACCTTAACCTCCGTACCCGCATATTTGGAGAAGATAACCTTATCTCCCACCTTAACCTCCAAAGGAACCTTCTGACCGTTATCCAATATCCTTCCCGTTCCAACGGCTATAACCTCTCCCTGCTGAGGCTTTTCCTTTGCGGTATCAGGAAGAACTATGCCACTTTTGGTTTTTTCTTCTGTCTCTAAAACTTTTACAACTACTCTGTCGCCAAGCGGACGAAGCTTCATTATCACATCCCCCCTTCCTTATTATTAGCACTCATTAGCGAGGAGTGCTAACGGCGATTAAAATAATAAGTAAAATTAACCAGCAAAGCAAAGAAAGATATAAGCAAAAAGTGAGGGGATTAGGCTAAAAAACACCATTTTACAAACATTTACCCACAAAATCTCAAGAAATCTTCTCCTATCTTCAAATTTGGATAAGCTGTTATGGTTAAGGGAGCTATCCTCCCCCTTCTTAGCTCATGATATCCAGCTGCTGCAACCATGGCTGCATTATCGGTGCATAAAGGTAAGGAAGGATAATAAACTTCAAAACCTTCTGCTTGAAGCTCCTTAAGTTTTTCCCTCAAAAAGCTATTTGCTACAACTCCACCAGCCAAAGCAACCTTATTAATCCCCTTTAAGGAAGAAGCTTTCCTAAGCTTATCTAGTAAAATTTCAACGACCTTTCTTTGAAAGCTTGCAGCAACGTCCTCAACTTTTACTTTATGCTTATTCCGCTCCCAAAAATGTCTAACTGCTGTTTTGATCCCACTAAAGCTAAAGTCTAAGACGTCCTCCAGAGGATATGGGAATTCAGCAAAATAAGGGTTTCCCCTTTTCGAAACTTCATCAATTGCCGGTCCACCCGGATAAGGCAACCCTAAAAGCCTTGCAACCTTATCGAAGGCTTCTCCAGCAGCATCATCTCTCGTTTCACCAAGCATCTCAAAACTTCCATGGTCTTTAAATAAAAAAAGCTCGGTATGACCACCTGAAACGAGAAGACACAAAAGGGGCGGAACAATCCCTTCATATTCAAGAAAGAGAGCATACACATGGGCTTCAAGATGATTAACACCCAAAAGGGGCTTTTTCCAAATCCAAGAAAGCGTCTTAGCAAACATCAGTCCAATAACGAGAGAGCCTATTAGCCCGGGGCCTACAGTGACAGCTATCCCACCTATGTCCTCGAGGTTAACTTCCGAAACTACTTCATCTATCAAAGGAAGGAGCGTTTCCAAATGCTTTCTTGAAGCTATTTCAGGAACAACCCCTCCGTAAGGAGCGTGGTCCTTAACTTGAGAAAAAACCAAGTTTTTCACTATTTTACGCCCATCCTCAACCAAGGCAACAGAAGTTTCGTCACATGACGTTTCTATACCTAAAATGAGCAACGTTTCTCACCTCTCACCAAAAGCCTTCCTAACCGCTTCAATTAACTGAGAAATGGAAAAGGGCTTAACAAGATAACAAGAAATTCCCATCCTTTCGAGTATCCTCTTATATCCCTTATCATCCTGAAAAGATATGGCAATCACTTTAACATCGGGATAATTCCCCACTATCGCCTTAAAAACATTTAATCCATCCATCTGTGGCATGTTGATATCTAAAATTACCACATCGGGATTTAGCTTATCTATCAAAGTTAAGACTTCCTTACCATCTTTTGCTTCCCCCACAACCTCAATCTCTTCACTGAAAGAAAGCATAACTTTAAGGTTTCTCCTTGTATCCGCTATGTCATCGGCTATGATCACCCTTATCTTCTTCAAAGCTAAGCCCCTCCCTCAAAACCATTATAACAGCCTGAGTCCTATCCTTTACTCCAAGCTTTTGGAGTATGTTAGACACATAATTCCTAACTGTTTTTTCTTTCAAGCCTAATTCCTCAGCTATTTCCCTATTTTTCTTTCCTTTGACCATCAAAGATAAAACCTCTCTCTCACGGCGGGTAAAAGAGGGAAGCCCCCTATCTTCCCCCGATAAGCCACAAAGCTTTTTAACGGTTCTCAAGAGCTCATTAGCCCCCACATCCTTTACCAAATACGCCGAAGCTCCCGCATGAAGGGCTTCCAATCTACATCGCTCATCATCATGCATGGTAAGAACCACTATCTTAATCTCCGGCTTGATTTCCCTCATTTTTCTGATCGCCCTCATGCCTCCAAGACCGGGCATGGATATATCCATTACCACAACATCCACATCCCTCTCCCTGACTAAACGTATGGCCTCCTCCCCCGTAGAAGCATCAGCTACAACTTCTATATCCTCCTCGGTTTCGAAAAGTCTTCTTAAGCCGTCCCTCAAGATAAGATGGTCATCAACGAGCATCACTCTAATCATCAAGCTCCACTCCCTGTGGTATCCTTACCATTATCTTCGTCCCCTTTCCCTTTTGGGAAAATATTTTAAAAGAGCCGTTCAACGCCCTCGCCCTCTCCTCCATGCTAAATATACCTAAGGAACCCTTTTCTGCGCTGAGCTGTTTAACCTCCTTAAGATCAAAACCAATCCCATCATCCTGAACCAAGAGAGACACAAACTCATCTCCAACTTCAAGGATTATCTTGACGGAAGAGGCCTGCGCATGCTTATAAACGTTACTTAATGCCTCTTGAATGATCCTAAAAAGAGCCACCTCTATTTCTCTTCTCTCTATCTCCCCATCCCCTAAGACCTTAAAATCGACCTCTATGCCTGAAAACTTACTCCAATCCTCTATATATTTCTCTAAAGCAGGTATGAGTCCTAAATCTTCAAGGATCATTGGACGAAGGTCGCTTATAAACCTTCTGATATCGGAAAGATTAGTCTTAAGGATTTCCCTAAGCTCCTCTATCTCCCCAAGAGCCTTTCTTATATCCCCACTTTTAATAAACTTCTCACAGACATCCAGCCTAAAGGCAGCGTTCGCAATGTATTGAGCAGGACCATCATGAACCTCTCTTGCAATTCTTCTCCTCTCTTTTTCAAGGACCTGAACCAAGAGGGGTGCCATTTCAGCCCTTCCCTTCAATTCAAGTAGCTCTCTTTCAACCCTCTCCATATTTCCGCTTAAGAGGTCAAAAGCCAGCCTAACTCTCTTAAACAGGTCATCTATCTTACCAACAAGGGCCTCGAGTTCTTTTATTCTCCTATCTATTAAATCGCGCTCCCTTCTTAAAGCCTTCTCCGTTTCCTTTAATTTTACGAACTCCACTTGTTTTTTTTCTACCAACGCGTAAGCCTCTTTTATATCCCTTTCACCGTACTTAGAAAAATCCGATCTAACCTCCACAAGCCATTGCTTGGCCTTTTCGAACTCCTCTTGCGCTTTGTCAACGCCTTTTATAACCACCTTAATCTCAGCTGAAAGCTCTTCCCTTCTAAGATAAAGACTTTGTAGTTCCTCTCTCGCCTTTTCCCACATAGAGCGAACTTCCCCACAAGCTTTTTCTAAGACACTCCTAACCCTCTCTTGGATCTCCACAAGAAGAGCTAAAACATCTTCTTTCATAAAAACCCCCCTTTTAAAACAACCCTTTCTGTGATAGAATTAACTTTGTTGCAAAGAGGGAGGTGAAAGGAAATTGCCAAACACTAAATCTGCCGCTAAAAAACTAAGGGTTTCTGAAAGAAACCGGATGTATAATAGGTTTTGGAAAACCAGAGTTAAAACGGAAATTAAAAAGGTTTTAGCTGCCATCGAAGCTAAGAACTTGGAACTCGCTGAGCAACTTTTTAGCCAAGCTACCTCCATCATAGATAAGGCGGTCAGAAAGGGAGTGCTACATAGAAACAATGGTGCACGTAAAAAGTCTCGCCTCGCAAGGAAAATAAACCAGCTTAAAGCGGCTCTCGTTTCCGAAGCTCCTTCTTCTCCATAAAGAGAGGGGAAACCGCCCATATAATCAAGTCATAGGGGTTTCCCCTACCTTTTTTAATTCGGTCATCAACGAGAGACAGTCTCTCATAGGAAATAGAAAGATCTAAGGGGGCATAAGAAGATGCCCCTTTTTTGATCTTGCTTGCAAAAAAGGGATGCATCCCCTTCAATATAAGATCCTCAAGCGAAGGCTCCATAGCCAAGAAAAGCATTATTCT
>LGFB01000006.1 GCA_001508835.1 bacterium 42_11 | reverse complement strand
CACCGCCTAAGAAGGCTCCTCCTAAGACGGCGGCCTCGGCTATGTCCTCGTTAACTTTCAAAATCATTTTTTATCCCTCCCAGCATTTAAGCCTTCTTAAGGTGTAAAGGGCGATCGCTCCCGAGGCTATTACTGCGTCTATCACGGGAAGTTTAAGGCTCTTCTCTAAAAACGGAGCGAGGCCTATCGTGGAGTATCCTGTGCAGGCAAAGGCTATCGCTTCGGCTCCTTTTTCTCTTAATTTTCCCGCGGCTTCTAAGGCTCTCTCTTTACCCCAGTCGCTTAGAAGGTCCAAGGTGTTTTTAACTCCCTCAGGGTTTGCTTCGGCAATGAGGCTATCCTTTAGTATCTCTTTAAATACCTTTGGAGTTCTTTCTGTGAGATTTAAAACCCCGATTTTTCTTCCGCAAGCTAATGCCATTAGCGCTGAAGAGGTTCCCGCCCCTATGATGGGTATCTTCGATATCTTTCTGGCTTCATCGATCGCTGGGTCTGCAGCACAACTTATAATTATCCCTTCAACCTCCTCTTGGAAGTCCTGAACCAGCCTTAAAATTTTGGGTCTGGCTATTTTTTCCGTTTCCTCATCGTATATACCCTTCGGCTGGTCTTCGATACATTTGCTTACCACCTTTACTTCTGGGAAGGCCCTTTCTATCAGCCTTCCATGAGAGTTTAGAAGCTCTTCGTTTTCTATGGTTACAACCCTTATCAAACCGATTTTGTGCTTTATCAAGGGCAAGCACCTCCACCTTTATTTTACTATTTGGAAACCTTTTCTACAATCTCTTCCAAAATTAAGGATTCTGGATAGTCTCGCTTAGTAATCCGAATCTGAATTTTAATACCCTTCCTAAGAAGCCTTCCACCTGTCTGGGGTCCCTTTTAAAGTAGAAGAGGTGGCTTTCGCAGGCACAATCGCTTGAACCGAAACCGGCGATTATCCCATCTGCTATAGCTTTGAGCTCCTTCGCTATTTTGCATTCCATCCTCTCAGGGTTTCTTATAGGTATAACTTTTACTACTTTCATCCCCTTTTTGATTTTATCGATGTGCCAGAAAGGTTTTCCTTTATCGCTTAAGTGTCTTTTTATCCTCGATGATAGGCCTCTCAGTCCCGATCCCACGTATACATAAAACCCTTTTTCAAAGAGAGGGCTTTTAGACTTGCTTCCATTGGAAAAGGGTAGCGCTTTTGGACTTTCGTTTAGTAATAACAGTAGATAAGCCCCCTTATCTTGTAAAAGGGGTTCCATCCTTTCCCATGGGATATGTGCGCGTGATACCGATTCTTCGATTAAATTTAAGTTTTCGTCCCACTTTAAACTTATAGCTTCTATTAACAACCTTTCTCTTGCCTTGTAAAGCTCGCTTGCGAACTCTGGGTCGGTGTGAAAGTTTGGTATAAAGTATTTGACCGGTTTTTGGATAATAAATAGGATTCCTCCTTTTAAGTCTTCTGGGAGATTTGAAAGAAGCCTTAGGTGTTTTACCCCTCGCTTTGTGGGGGCATCGGGAAAGGAAGCTACATCTTCCCAAAAGAGCGTGCAACCCTTAACTTCAAGAAGAAGCTTTTGAGGTCCCTTTCCTAATAAAAAATCAAACCTTGCATTTTCGTATCTTACCTCTCTTCGGGTTATCTGGTAGCCCTTTAAGGAAGGGATCCTCTCTATTATCGATGGTAAAATTTCGTTAACCTTTATAGAGTCTATCATTATAAAATTTCCGCTTGCATCGATTACTCCAACCGCTTTGTAGGGAAGCTTTCCTTTCGGGCTTTCGGTAATCAAAACGGTTCTTCCGGGAATTAAAAGTTCCTCCAAACTTCCAGAGTTTGGAAGGTAGGATTTTAGGACTTTTCCATGGCGGTTTAAAACCTTAATTGTGAAGCGATTGACCCTTTCAAGAAAAGTTGCCTTTTCCGTAATGGGGAAGAACTTCGCCATAAGAATATGATATCAAAATCTTGACCCTCTAAATTAACTTATGCTATTATCTTTTTCAGATTTTTAAAAATCTAATGAAGGGGGGATATGGATTTTGAAAGTTAGAAATTCTGTTGTGTTTATTTTAGCTGGCCTTATTTTAGAGGGTGTGGCAGTCTTTTATTGTTTGAGAGGTTTCTATTTGTCTCATTTTAGCGTTCCACTGGCTTTGGCGATCTTAGGCTTTGGTGCGGGGCTATTTGGCCTGTTTTTGGTTTTTAAGGATTTTAAGTCTTTCACCCAGCTTGAATCGTTAGTTAAACTCCTGGAGAAGGGGGATATCGTTGGAGTTGACCAGGCCATTTTAAGGCGGAAGGGGGAGTTTTCTAAGAGCGTTGAAAATTCTATCTTGCCGGTCCTTGATACCTTTTTCAGGTTGATAGGCGACGTTCAGAGAAGCTCCGAGGAGTTAAGCTACCTCGTCGATATCTTGGAGAGGGATACCGAAACCAATAGAAAGGGTTTGAAGGAAACATCTAACGCTATGAATGAGGTCTCCACCGCCGCTGACGAAGAGGCCGATGTGGCCCAGAAAGTGGCTAACGGTATAGAGACCTTGCTTTCCCTGGCACGGGAGATCTCAGAAACAGCTTCAAATCTCAGAAAGCTCTCTGATAATGCCGAAGTGCTTTCCCATGATGTGAGTAACAAGATGGGGTCGCTCCTTGGCGATATAAGGCAGGTTACAATTTCAAATGAGGAAACTGCTAAAAAGGTTATAAAGCTTGCTGAACAGATGGAGCAGATTAACAGATTTGTCGATACATTGGCTGAGATAGCGGAGCAGACTAACCTTTTAGCCCTGAATGCTGCCATAGAGGCTGCTCGCGCTGGTGAAAGCGGAAGAGGCTTTGCTGTTGTGGCCGAGGAGGTTAGAAAGCTTGCCATGAGGTCAAGGAGCTCTGCTTTAGAAATTGCGGCGTTGGCTGGCGAGATGATGGAGAGCGCTAAAGCGGTGGCTACTGAGGTGACGAGCGGAACAGAGCTTGTTAATAATAACTTAAGGAAGGGAGAGGATGTAGTCTCATCGCTGAATGATTTTTCGCGTGCCTTTGGGGAGGTCTCCTCTGGCTTAGACTTAGTAGATGAAAGGGTGAAGGCACAGGTTCAGAAGCTCTCGGAAATAGCCCAGGAGGCAGGAAGGTTGGCTTCTCTTTCTCAGGAAACGGCGGCAAGCGTTCAAGAGATTACGGCATCCTTGACTGAACAGAGCAATGCTTTGGAGCATATAGAAGGCTGTGTCAAGAAGCTTGTCGAGGTAGCCGGTCGCCTTAAAAGTGTGGCTAATCAATACACCAAGGAGACGTGGAGTAAAGAAGATAAGGAGCGTATGGCGCGGGAAAGCTTGAAGGTTTTGATGGAATTAGCGGAGAGGCCGGAGTTTAAGAGCCTCGATATAAACAGATTGGCGCCCATTTTTGACAAAGCCTTTAAAGGCCATCCTTACATCAAGACTCCTCTCTTGGTTGGCTTAAATGGGAAGATAATTCATGCTGATGCCAGACTCGATAAAAATGTGGACTGGTCTTTCAGACCTTGGTTTCAGGGGGCTTTAAGGGGAGAGCCGTTTGTTGGAGAACCTTATGTTACTTTGGGAACTAATAGGCCGGCTTTCACGGTATCTTGTCCTGTTAAAAACGAACGAGGGGAGGTGATAGCTGTATTGGCGGCTAACGTGGATGACAGAGGATAGGAGAATAAAAGAGGGTGATTGAATCGGGAGGAGTGGGGTGCTTTCATAAGAACCTTAACGCTGTTTTATTTATAGTTCGAGAGGGAGGTGTGTAAGGTGGCACCTGAAAGGGAAGGCTTATTAACACGGTTTGTCAACTGGATAGAAAGGGTGGGGAATAAGCTTCCCCATATGTTTTGGATATTTCTCTTTCTGTGGATCTTAGTTATATTACTTTCGGGCGTGTTTGAGGGAGCATCTGCTATAGATCCTGCGAAGGGTAAAGAGATAAAGGTAATAAGCCTCTTGGATAGAAAGGGACTTGCTTGGATTTTATCCAATGTTGTTCGTAACTTTGCAAAATTTCCACCTTTAGGTTTGGTTTTGGTTATGATGATGGCAGCGGGTTTTGCTGAAAAGGTCGGTTTTATTCCCGCTTTAATGAAGACGCTGACTAAGGTATCGGACAAGTATCTAATTCCCGCTATTTTTGTTTTTGGCATATGTGGTAACTTGGCCTCTGACGCTTCTTTGGTAATCATCCCCCCCTTAACGGCAGCTCTGTTTTACGCGAGAAAGCAAGACCCCATCTTTGGTCTAGTATTGGGTTATGTGGCTGCCGCTTCTGGCTTCACCGCTAACCTTTTTATTGCGGGAACCGATGTTTTGCTTGCAGGCATTACCGATACCGCTGCTAAGATAGTAAACGCCAAATATAATGTGTGTCCCACAGCAAATTATTATTTCATGGTCGCTTCAACCTTCGTGCTTACCGTAGTAGGAACGATATTTACAGTGAAGTATGCCATGCCAAGGTTTGCAAGGTGGGAAGAGGAATACGAGCATGCACAGGTTCCTCCCGAGTATTTGAGTGAACTTAGCGGGATGGAGATAAGCGCGCTCAGAAAGGCGCTTTTCGCTGGAGGATTGTATATCTTCTTCATCCTCCTTCTGACTTTCATGCCAAATGGCCCTTTGAGGGATCCTGTTAAGAACACGATCGTGCCATCTACTTTTCTTAGAGGCATGGTTCCCATTCTCTTCATGTTCTTCGTAATAGGGGGATACGTCTTCGGTAAAAGCGTGGGTAAGGTTAAGAGAGCAACGGATATGATTAATTATATGGTGGAGAGCATGAAGACCATGGCCTCCTATATTGTCATAATACTTCCCATAGCTAACTTCATCTACACGTTTACTCACACCAACATGGCTTCGGTGCTTGCCATAAAGCTCGCGAATTTTCTTAAGAGCACGGGATTTACCGGTATAGGCCTTTTCATTTCTATAATACTAATTTCGACCTTTATAAACCTTTTCATTACAAGCGGTTCTACCAAGTGGGCCTTTTTAGCGCCCGTTATAGTTCCCATGATGTACTATTTGGGTTACTCTCCTGAATGGACTCAGCTGCTTTACAGGGTGGGAGACTCAAGCACTAACTCCTTTACTCCTCTTATGACTTACTTTCCCATAGTTATAGGTTACGCCTCAATTTACAAGAAGGATGTGGGGATAGGCACGATAATTTCAAGGACTTTTCTTTATTCGCTGGTATTCTTGGTGACCTGGATAGTTATGATAGTCGTTTGGTATTTGTTAGGCCTTCCGGTGGGACCCGGTGCTGGAATAAGGCTTAGTTAGGGGGGAGGTTTTCTAAAATGGAGATGGAGAAAAGGGTTATCGAGCGTGCCAAAGATTTGGAATCTTATATCATCGAAAAAAGAAGGGATTTTCATCAAAACCCGGAGCTCAGATTTGAGGAAGTTAGGACTTCTCAGATTGTGGAGGAGGAATTGAAGAACCTTGGGTATGAGGTGAAAAGAACTGCTGGGACTGGAGTTGTGGCTCTTCTTGACGGTGGGAAAGGGGGTAAAACCGTCGCATTGAGGGCGGATATGGATGCCCTTCCCGTGGAGGAGGAAAACGACGTTCCCTATAAATCCAAGGTTCCTGGTAAGATGCATGCTTGTGGACACGATGCTCACACCGCGATGCTTCTTGGAGCTGCCAAGATATTGTCGGAAATAAGGGAAGAGCTTAAAGGTAAGGTTAAGCTTATCTTTCAGCCGGCTGAAGAGGGTGGCGCGGGAGCAAAGAAGGTTGTCGAAGAGGGACATGTAGATGATATAGATGCGATTTTTGGAATTCATGTATGGGCTCATATTCCATCAGGCGTTATTGCTACAAGGAGAGGACCTTTCATGGCTTCCTCCGATGGCTATGTAATAAAGATTCGGGGAAAAGGAGGGCACGCTGCATCTCCCCACCTTGCCATAGATCCTACTAATCCTGCCACCGATATTTACAATGCTCTGCAAAAGATAG
Source organism: bacterium 42_11 (assembly GCA_001508835.1). Classification (GTDB taxonomy): domain Bacteria; phylum Synergistota; class GBS-1; order GBS-1; family GBS-1; genus 42-11. The sequence continues at coordinate 9,060 of LGFB01000006.1, read as the reverse complement.
TTTCAAGATATGTAAACCCTCTTTATCCGGTTGTTATAAGTACTCCCGTTCTTAAGGGTAGTCAGGGATATAACGTTATACCTGATGAAGCTGAGATAACGGGGACGCTCAGAACCTTCGATATGGAAGTGCGGGAAAGGATAATAAAGAAAATCCAAGATATAGTAAAAGGCTATTCGATGGCATGGGATTGTGAAGGCAGTTTTGAGCTATTCAGGGTTTCTTATCCACCGACGGTTAACACCCCTGAGCTTGCGGACTTTGCCATTGAAGTTGCAAAGGATTTAGGTCCTGTAACCGAGGCTGAAATGACGATGGGAGCGGAAGACTTTGCCTTCTATCTTCAAAAGGTTAAGGGTGCTTTCATTTTCTTAGGGGTAAGAAACGAGGAAAAGGGAATCATCTATCCTCATCACCATCCGAGGTTTAACGTGGATGAAGAGGTTCTGTGGAAAGGAACGGCACTCTATGCGCTTTTAGCTTACAGATACCTAAGGGACAGATAGCTTTAGCCTTTATGGCCGGTGCCACGAAAGGCACCGGCTTTCTTTTTTACACATATTGACAAATTGCACATATGTTGATTATAATAATAAATGAGAAATTTGAATAAGGAGATGATGCGCTATGGGAAAAAGAATAGTGGTCCCCGTTTTGGAAGATAAAGGGTTGGATTCGAAGCTATCAGCTCATTTTGGCAGGTCTCCTTATTTCGCCGTAGTTGATATTGATGAGAGCGGAGAGGTTATCGATGTGAAGGTAGAGCCTAATAGGGGTGAGCATTTTGGTGGTGGAAGAAAGGCAAGGGATATCGTTTTGGCTTATAAACCGGATTCCGTCATCGTTTTAAACATTGGTCCTGGTGCCATAGCGGGTTTAAGGGAAGCGGGAGTGAAGGTTTTTAGGGCGAAAGCTTCCTCTTTGAGGGAAACGGTTCTCTCTTATTGGAGAGGGGAGCTTGAGGAGCTTGATGAGGCCTGTGAGAATCCTCGACACGAGGGGATGCACAAGCTATGAGATGGAGATTTTGTGGTTGCAGGCCTGAAAGGCCTTTCATGGGAGGAGACCTTTTAATTCCCGCCATATTAGCAATTTTGTCGAAAAAGCCGGCTCATGGATATTCCCTTATAGAGGAGCTTTCGGGTTTGGGGATAGAGCCTTCGCTATTTCACCATAGCTCTATATACAGAGCCTTAAGGGCTTTGGAGGTTGAGGGACTCCTCATTTCCGATTGGGATGTGGGAGAAGGTGGTCCCCCAAAGAGGGTTTACAGAATCACGGAAAGAGGAAAGGCCTTTTTAAAGAGATGGGCTTCCTCTGCAAGGGAGAATTTAAAGGTAATAGAGCGAGTTATAAAACTCATAGAGGGAGGTGAGTAGAATGTGGGGCTGGGGAAGAGGTTTCCGATTTAGGGGCTCCGTTCCTCCTTGGCCATACATTGGTTGGGGTAGAGGCGGTCTTCCGAGATGCTGGTATTACTGGGGACCAAGCTATACAAGGGAAGAAGAGCTGGCCCTATTGAAAGAACAAGCTGACCTTTTAAGAGGAGAATTAGAGTTAATTGAAGAAAGAGTTAAGAAGCTGGAGCAAGGGAAAGGTGCTTAAATTTTAGGGGGGGCAGGATTGAAAGGCCTGCCCCCTAAAATTTTTATGGGAAAATAAAGATGGTTGATTCTATCACTGTTTGGGAGGGAGAGAATATGAGCTTAAGACTTGGAGGTTTTATTTTTCTTCTGACCTTGGGATTTTACATCCTCGTCTTCTTTAGAAGTAAAGCTCTCTTTAAAAGGGCACTTTTAAGGGGAGCTAAAAATTTGATTCGAAATTCGGTGAGGATTTTTTCTGTTTTCGTGGTTATAGGTATCTTACAGAGCTTTCTTTCAAAAGAATTGGTTGGTGGTTTTCTGATGCACTTTTCGGGTATAAAGGGAATATTAATTGGTGCGCTCATTGGAGCTCTTATGATGGGGCCTGTTATATCTGGATATCCTATATGTAAATATATTTTGGAGAATGGAGGAGCCGTGGGTCTCGTTTCCTCCTTTTTGTTTTCTTGGGTTATGGTTGGCCTTGTTGCCCTTCCCCTTGAGATAAAGACTTTGGGAGGAAGATTTGCTTTGGTAAGGAATTCCTTTGCAATCTTTTCTGCCATAGTTTTAGGTTTAATAATGGAGGCATTGCTATGAGCAAATTGGCGAAAAGTTACCCCATGGAGATCTTTGTGACATGTTTAGCCCTTATCTTGATCTTCGCAAATTCAGATAGAGCTGTTTTGGGGATAAGCCATGCGGTTAACATGTATACGAACCTCTTCATCGTCATCGTCTCGATAGCCTTTCTTTCTGGCCTAATATCGGAGTTTTTGCCTCCCGAAGTTGTAAAGAGGATAATAGGAAGAGAAAGCGGATTTAAAGGAACCTTAATAGGCGCTTTATTTGGTGCTCTCATGATTGGTCCGGCCTACGTATTTTATCCTCTGTTTAAAGACCTCGTGGACAAAGGTGCGAGTATGAGGGTAATCGCTACTACTATCGGTGCTTGGGCTGTAAGGCTTCATGCGATTCCCCTTGCTGGAGCCTTTCTCGGTTACAAATTCGTTTTGCTTTTTAATCTCCTCATATTCATATATTCGCTGTTTTCCGGCTTCGTGGTAGGTTTTTTCTGTGAAAGGGATGAAAGTTAAAGCCCCAAAATTTTTTTCTAAAACCCCTTGCAAGATACTTTCTCCTTTATTATAACATACCAGAATAGCTTAATAGGGCTAAAGGCTGTGAAGGGGTGAAGTAGGCTTCACCTCGCCGACAGAGAGGGAGCGCCAACGGGGCTGAGAGCGCTCCTCGGAGTTGAGGCGAAGCTGAAACGGGCCCCTGAGCCGAGGCTCGAAGAAAGGCTTAATGTAGCCAAGTAGAGCCTCCGGATGGCTCCGTTAAAGGCCGCTAAAGTGGGTAGAAGGGAAAGGTTACCTTTCTACCAAGAAGGGTGGCACCGCGAGGCTTGATAGATAAGCCCCGCCCCTTATAGGGGGTGGGGCTTTTTTACGGGGAGGTGTAGGAATGAAGGCTCTCTTGGTTTTAGAGGATGGGACCGCCTTTGAGGGAAGCTCTTTTACGGGTGCGGGTGAGGCTGTGGGTGAGGTTGTTTTTAATACCAGCATGACCGGGTATCAGGAGATTTTAACCGATCCATCCTATAAGGGGCAAATAGTTACCATGACCTATCCATTGATAGGAAACTACGGTGTTAACGATGAAGATGTAGAGTCTTCGCAGGTTCAAGTTGAGGGCTTGGTAGTTAGGGAGTATTGTCCTTTTCCTAGTAATTGGCGGTCCAAGATGAGCTTAGCTGAGTATCTTAAGAGAGCGAACGTTTTAGGAATTGAGGGTATAGATACGAGAGCCTTAACGAGAAGAATCCGTCTTTATGGTGCAATGAAGGGCATAATTTCAACGATGGATTTAAATCCGAAGTCTTTGCTCGAGCGTCTTAATGCCTTTCCGGGAATGGTGGGGATGGACCTTGCTACCCCTATATCTACAAGGAAGCCATATCTCTGGAATGGCGGTAAAAGGATATTTTTAGACGGACTTAAGGGCTTTTCTTGGAGGGACGATAGTAAACCCTATAAGGTCATAGTTTATGACGGTGGGGTTAAGTTCAACATTTTAAGGGAGCTTGAAGCAAGGGGTTGCGAGCTTTTAGTTGTTCCCATTTGGACCTCCGCTGAGGAGGTCTTTTTTTTAAGTCCTACAGGGGTTTTTCTCTCAAACGGGCCGGGTGATCCCGCCGCTATTAAAGGGGTCATTCTGGAGGTTAAAAAACTTATAGGTAAGATACCCATCTTTGGGATATGCCTTGGGCATCAGATAATCGGGCTTGCTATGGGAGGAAAAACCTATAAGCTTAAGTTCGGTCATAGGGGAGCGAATCACCCCGTTAAGAATCTTGCTAACGGGAGGATTGAGATAACATCTCAGAATCATGGTTTCTGTGTAGATATGGATTCTCTTAAAGGGTCTGGCATGGAAGTAACTCATATAAACTTAAACGATGGAACTCTTGAAGGCATGAGACATAGGCGACTTCCGCTGTTTTCTGTTCAATATCATCCCGAGTCAAGTCCTGGTCCTCACGATTCGAAGTATCTCTTTGATGAGTTCGTAAATATGATGAGTTAAGGGGTGAAGGATATGCCTAAGAGGACTGATATAAAGAGGATCTTGATTATAGGTTCGGGCCCAATAGTGATAGGACAGGCCTGCGAGTTTGATTACTCAGGTAGTCAGGCTTGCAAGGCTTTGAAGGAAGATGGCTTTGAGGTAGTTCTCGTGAATAGCAATCCCGCCACAATAATGACAGACCCGGAGATGGCCGATAGAACCTATATAGAGCCTATAGTTCCGGAAGTGGTTGAAAAGATAATAGCTAAGGAAAGGCCCGATGCTATTCTTCCAACTCTCGGTGGACAGACAGCGTTAAACACCGCTATAGCGCTTGCAGAGAATGGAGTGCTTGAAAAATATGGAGTTGAAATGATAGGGGTTTCTCCTGAGGCGATAAAGAAGGCAGAAAGTAGAGAGCTTTTTAAGAAGGCCATGGAGAGGATAGGTTTAAGAGTTCCGAAAAGCGGAATAGCGAGAAGCATGGCTGATGTGAGGAGGATAGCTAAGGAGATAGGCTTTCCAATAATAGTAAGACCCAGCTTCACTTTAGGAGGGACAGGTGGAGGGGTTGCCTACAGTTGGGAAGACCTTGAGGTTTTGGCGCAGGCGGGTCTTTCTGCGAGCATGGTTCATGAAGTCCTTCTTGAAGAGTCTGTTTTGGGGTGGAAGGAATACGAGCTCGAGGTAATGCGAGATAAGAAGGATAATGTGGTGATAATATGTTCCATAGAGAACTTTGACCCCATGGGGGTTCACACGGGAGATAGCATCACGGTTGCTCCCGCTCAAACCTTAACCGATAAGGAATATCAGAAAATGAGGGATGCAGCTATAGCTGTGATAAGGGAGATAGGGGTTGAGACAGGGGGAAGCAACATCCAATTTGCTTTAAACCCTGAAAACGGGGAGATGATGGTTATAGAGATGAATCCCCGCGTTTCTCGCAGTTCCGCTTTAGCCTCTAAAGCCACAGGCTTTCCAATAGCTAAGATTGCGGCAAAACTTGCTGTTGGATATACTCTTGATGAGATACCGAACGATATTACAAGGGAAACCTATGCTTCCTTTGAGCCGACGATAGATTACTGTGTCGTTAAGATCCCCAGGTGGGATTTTAAGAAGTTCCCCGGCGCTAAGGATGAGCTCGGCACTTCTATGCGTTCCGTTGGAGAGGTTATGGCTATAGGGCGCACCTTTAAGGAGGCGCTTCAGAAGGCGGTTCGCTCTCTTGAGATAGGAAGATACGGCCTTGGTTCGGATGGTAAAGATCCCAAGGCCTTGACAAGGGAGGAAATAGAGGAGAAGCTTTCCCGCCCGAATTCTGAGAGATTGTTCTACATTAAATATGCCCTTCAAGGCGGTTTTTCCGTTGATGAAGTTCATAGACTGACCAAAATAGACCCGTGGTTTTTGAATAACATAAAGCAGATAGTTGATTTGGAGGAAGAGCTTAAAAGGTTTAAGGGCTACCCGCTAAGCGATATTCCTCAGGACCTGTTTAAGAAGGCCAAGTCTTACGGTTTTTCTGATAGACAGCTTGCCTGCCTTTGGGGTAGAGCCGAGGAAGAGGTTAGGAGGGAGAGGGAAAGGAGAAACCTTTTCCCCGTGTATAAGCTTGTAGATACGTGCGCTGCTGAATTTGAGGCTTATACGCCTTATTACTACTCTACCTATGAGATCGAAGATGAGGCAAAGGTTTCCAATAATAAAAAGGTAATTATTCTGGGTGGCGGTCCCAACAGGATTGGTCAGGGTATAGAGTTTGATTATTGCTGTGTTCATGCATCCTTTGCCTTAAGAGAGGAAGGAATAGAAAGCATAATAGTTAACAGTAATCCGGAGACGGTGAGCACTGATTATGATACCTCTGATAGGCTTTATTTTGACCCTTTGACCCTTGAGGATGTTCTTCATATAGTTCGTGAGGAGAAGCCTTGGGGGGTAATAGTTCAGTTTGGTGGGCAGACACCATTAAATTTAGCACTCCCCTTATACAATAATGGGGTACCTATAATAGGGACGAGCCCCCTTGAGATAGAGAGAGCCGAAAACAGAGACGAATTTAGAGAGTTCCTCTATAAGCTTGGTTTGAAGCAGGCGCCGAGCGGAATAGCCTTTAATCTTGAGGAGGCCTTAAAGATAGCGGAAGAGATCGGTTACCCCGTTTTGGTGAGGCCATCCTATGTTTTGGGTGGCAGGGCTATGGAGATAGTTTATAATGAGGAAAGGATGAAAGGCTTTTTTGAAAGAGCTATTGAAGAGGCCCCGGGGGCTCCCGTGTTAATAGATAAGTTCCTTGAAGGTGCAACCGAGGTAGATGTGGATGCTGTGGCCGATGGAGAGATATGTGTTATAGCTGGGGTAATGGAGCATATCGAGGAGGCTGGGATTCACTCTGGGGATAGTGCGTGTGTTCTTCCTCCTCATACATTACCAAAGGATATGGTGGATGAAATAAAGCGTCAGACAAGGCTTTTGGCAAGGGAGCTTAACGTTGTTGGTTTGATTAATGTTCAATATGCCGTTAAGGATGGAGAGATATATGTTCTTGAAGTTAATCCGAGGGCTTCTCGAACGATTCCCTTTGTTAGCAAAGCTACCGGGATTCCATGGGCTAAGATAGCTACCAAGGTAATGATAGGTAAAAAGCTAAGGGAGCTTGGAATAACTGAAGAGGTGGAGATAGAACATGTGGCTGTTAAGGAAGCGGTTTTACCGTTCTCGCGCTTTCCAGGTGTGGATCCTCAGCTTGGTCCCGAGATGCGTTCAACGGGTGAAGTTATGGGGATAGATTATAGCTACCCCTTGGCCTATGCGAAGGCTCAGATTGCGGCGGGCATGAGGCTTCCAAGGGAGGGGAAGGCCCTTTTAGCTGCTGATGAGGAGTCCTCTTTAAAGATAATACCCATTGCACAGAGGCTTTTAAGTCTCGGGTTTACCCTTGGAGCTTTCCAGTTCACCGCTTCTCATCTTAAGCGTAACGGTATTCCCTGTGAGGCGTTAAAGGGCACTTCCAAGATAAGGAAAGGAGAATTTTCCTTGATAATAGGTATAGGCTCGGGTAGGGAGATATCGGAAGCGAGAAGGCTTGCTGTGGACCTGAGCATCCCTTATGCCACTACCGTTTCAGGAGCGAAGGCTATGATAGATGCTATAGAAGCCTTAAGGAGTGAGGAGTTGGAGGTAAGGCCTATTCAGGAGTACTATCTTCGGCGTGCCTTCCGCTTTGAAAACCTTGAAAGAAGGTTCAGAATCGTATAAAATAATTTAAGGTGATGCTTTCATGGAGTATACTTATATAGTTGTAAAGCCCAATGCGGATGAAAGGGCTGAGAGGATAATTGAAGAGCTTCCCTGTAAGGTAGAGAAGGTAGCGCTTCATGTTTCTCTCCCGCGGGAGTTCTGGGAGAGCTTTTATGTGGTCCACAGAGGAAAGAGCTTTTATGAGGAGCTTTTGGATTTTATGTCCAGCGGAAATACGAGCCATTTTATAGGATACGGCGATGGGGTTATAAAGAAGGTGAGAAAGGCTATAGGGGCTACGGACCCTTCTAAAGCGGAGCCTGGCACTATAAGGGCTAAGTATGGGAGGAGCATAACGGAAAATGCCATTCACGCTTCGGATAGCCCTTCATCGGCGCACTTCGAGTTAAGCGTTGGCTTAACGGGGTTGCTTCAATATGGCTATATAGACCTAAAGAGGTTTATGGAGCTTAAGGAGAGGTTTTTGGGAGGGGAGGAAGTAAAGCATGCCTGAGAAGCTGGTTGTTATAGGTGGTGTAGCGGCTGGCCCTTCTGCGGCCTTTAAGGCGAAGAGAACCAATCCTGATCTGGAGGTTCTTTTGATAACCGATGAAGAAGACTTGTCCTATGGAGCCTGTGGTTTACCTTACTTGATAAGCAGAAAAATTTCTGAGAGAAGAAGGCTTGTTGCAAGAGACGTTGAGGCTTTTAGAAAAGGGGGTATAGATGTCAGGCTTAAAACCCGTGTAGAGAAGATAGATGTGAATGGAAGGTTCGTTGTGGCAGGCGGGGAAAATATACGCTACGATTATCTTCTTATAGCTACGGGTGCAAGCCCCCTTATTCCCCCCTTTGAAGGGGTTAACCTTGATGGAGTTTTTACCTTAAGAACCCTTAGGGATGGCGATAGAATAATAGATTATATAAGAAGAGAAAACCCTTGGAAGGCAGTCATAGTTGGTGCAGGCTATATAGGGGTTGAGATGGCAGAGAGCTTTGCTTCTTTGGGTATGAGAGTTACCATGGTTGAGCTCATGCCTCATATACTCATTAACATGGATGGCGACATTGCAGAGAAGGTGGAGAATTACCTTAGGGAAAACAGGGTCGAGGTTTTAACATCTACAAAGGTTTTGGGTTTCGAGGGAAAAAGAAGGGTAGAGAGGGTTATAACCGATAAAGGAAAGATCGAGGCTGACATAGTCCTTCTCGCCATAGGGGTTAGACCGAATTCGGAGCTGGCTAAGGAAGCCGGCTTAGCATTGGGGCCGAAGGGCTCCATAGATGTCAATAATCTCATGGAAACATCCGTTCCGGGGATTTACGCGGCGGGTGATTGTGCCGATGCCGTGCATCTTGTGACAGGTAAAAAGGTTTATATTCCTCTTGGCAGTACCGCTAATAAGCAGGGAAGGGTTGCGGGTAGCAACATTGCGGGTGAGCGCGCAATCTTCCCAGGGGTCGTGGGAACCGCTATAGCTAAGGTGATGGATATGGAGATAGCGAGAACGGGGTTAAGTGTCGAGGAGGCGAAGGCTGAAGGATTAAAGATAAAAACTTCCCTTATAGAGTCACACACTACAGCCGGCTATTACCCTGGTGGTTCCTCTATCTCGGTAAAGATAGTAGCTGAGGAGGAAACGGGTAGAATACTTGG
>LGFB01000005.1 GCA_001508835.1 bacterium 42_11 | reverse complement strand
TTTATCAGAGCTCGAAGCGTTAAGTTTAAGAGTTAATAAAAAGGGATGCTCCTTTAAGGAGCATCCCTTTTTATTTTTTTCTGGAGATATTCATCAATTGCTTTCGCTGCTCTTTTCCCAGCCCCCATAGCGGATATTACCGTAGCTGCCCCAGTTACAATGTCCCCACCTGCATAAACGCCGGGGACAGAAGTGGCACCTGTTTCTGGATCGGCTTCGATATATCCCCACTTGTTTAGCTTGAGCTCTGGAAAAGCCTGAAGCAAGACAGGATTAGGTCCTGTACCTATTGCGACTACCACCGTGTCTACCTCTATAGTAAATTCGGATCCTGGTATTGGCTGAGGTTTTCTTCTACCGCTCTCATCGGGTTCTCCGAGTTCCATTCTTATACATTCCATTGCCACCACATTTCCTCTTTCGTCTCCTATGTATCTGATTGGATTGGTTAGGAAGTGAAAAATTATTCCCTCCTCTTTTGCTCTTTCTATTTCTTCTATCCTCGCTGGCATTTCTTTTTCGGTTCTCCTGTATATAATCATTGCTTGTTCAGCCCCTAACCTTTTTGCAGTTCTAACGGAGTCCATTGCAACATTCCCTCCACCTATGACTGCCACTCTTTTTCCAACTTTTATTGGGGTGTCATATTCTGGGAATAAATAAGCTTTCATAAGGTTAACCCTTGTGAGAAATTCGTTGGCAGAGTATATGCCATTTAGGTTCTCTCCAGGAATGTTCATAAATTTGGGGAGACCTGCACCCGTTCCTATGAACATTGCTTGAAATCCTTCATCCCAAAGTTGCTGTATAGTTATTGTTTTCCCAACTATAGCGTTTAACTCTATTTTAACTCCTAACATTTTAATATATTCGACTTCGCGATCTATGATTCTTTTGGGTAGACGGAATTCTGGTATTCCGTATCTTAGAACTCCACCAGTATCGTGTAACGCCTCAAATATGGTTACGTCGTATCCCATCTTTGCAAGCTCTCCTGCTGCTGTTAACCCTGCAGGGCCAGAGCCTATCACTGCTACCTTGATCCCTTTTGGGGAAGGAATCTTTGGCTTTTCTATACCTTGTTCTGCTTCCCAATCAGCTACAAAGCGTTCTAATCTTCCTATGGCAACTGGTTCCCCTATTTTGTTCAATCTGCATTCTTTTTCGCATTGTTCTTCTTGAGGGCAGACTCTTCCGCATATAGCTGGAAGAGAGTTGTCTTGCTTTATTATTTCTATAGCTCTTTTGAAGTTTCCTTCTCTTATTTCTCGTATGAAGTCTGGAATTTTGATTTCTACGGGGCATCCTTTTATACATGGAGCATCTTTACATTGTAAGCATCTTTTAGCTTCTTCGATTGCCTCTTCTGGAGTATAGCCTAAGGGAACTTCATTGAAGTTTTTAATCCTCTGTTCGACGGGTTGTTCTTTCATTGGAACTTTAGTTTTTCTAATCTTGGACATTTGTTTTTCCCTCCTTCATAGCTTTGTAGCGTTCCCAAGCCAATTTTTCTTCCTCCTTGAACCGTTCACCTCTTTTTATTAATTCATCGAAATCCACTAGCGTTCCGTCAAATTCTGGGCCGTGGGAACAAGCGAAAACAGTTTTTCCTCCTACGGTGCATCTACAAGCGCCGCACATTCCCGTGCCGTCCACCATGATTGGGTTGAGTGAAACTATTATGGGGATGTTGTATTTTTTCGCTACCTGTGTTGCAAATTTCATCATTATTAGTGGCCCTATGGCCCAACATCTTTTGATATCCCCGTTTTCCTTAAACACTTCTTCCATTGCCTGTGTTACAAAACCTTTTAAGCCTTTACTTCCATCGTCGGTGCAAATGATTAGCCTATCGCATACCGATTTTACCTTTTCTTCCCAGAAAAGGAGATCAGCGCTTCTTGCCCCAATGATGCCTATGACTTCATTGCCAGCTTCCTTCAGAGCTTTTGCTATTGGGAAGATAGGGGCTATTCCTACTCCCCCTCCAACGACAAGGACCTTACCAAAAAACTCTATTTCCGAAGGGGTTCCTAAGGGACCGACGAAATCTCTCAGACTGTCTCCTTCTTTGAAGGTCGATAGTTCATCGGTGGTTTTACCCACTACCTGAAACACGATAGTTACCGTTCCTTTTTGTGGGTCGAAATCGGCAATGGTTAATGGTATTCTTTCGCCTTTCTCATGAGTTCTCACGATTACAAACTGTCCCGCTTTTGCGTTTTTCGCTACAAGAGGGGCCTTTACAACGAACTCGAATATATTAGGGGCTAGCTTCTTACTACTTAGGATAGGGTACATTTCTTGTTCCTCCTTCCTCTTTTAGCATATTCTAGGTAGAAGTTCTCCCGTTGGTGGGTCAAGAAGTCTTAACCCACCGAATTTAGTTTTAACTATAACTCTTCCTTTACTCTTTTCCCTAACCTCTCCTATTATTGCAGCATTCTTCCCCTCTGGAAACTTTGTGAGCTCACTTAGAATTTTTTCTGATTTTTCTTTGTCCACAACGGCTATGAACCTTCCCTCCGATGCCAGGTGGTATGGATCGAAACCAAATATTTCGCAAAAGTTTAAAACTTCCTTCCTGAAGGGCACACTATCTTCATAGATTAAAATCTCCTTATTAATTGCCTTGGCAAGCTCGTTAAGAGCTGCTGCTAAGCCTCCTCTTGTAGGGTCCCTCATCCACTTTATTCCACCAACTTGGGTTATAGCTTCCACGAGTTTTAAAATGGGGGCACAATCGCTTTCAAATCCTTGGGGTAGCTCTACCTCGTACCTTTCTCCCATAATAGCTAATGAATGATCACCGATAGGGCCGCTAACTATTATTCTGTCTCCTGCGGATACTCTATCTGCTCCTAGTGAAGGGTAAAAGATTTCTCCTATGCCGCTTGTAATTATAAAGATTTCATCAATTTCTCCTTTGGATACTACTTTGAAGTCCCCTGTAACTATTGGAGCATTTACTTCTCTTGAAATCTTTGCCATTGAGGAAACTATTTTTTCAAGTTTTTCTGTAGGAAATCCATCTTCCACTATTATGGAGACCGCTATTGCCTTAGGTCGTGCTCCACATACAGCCAGGTCGTTAACGGTTCCGGTTATGGAGAGCTTTCCTATATCTCCACCCCTGAAGAAAATGGGCTTTACTGTATAGCCATCTATTGTTATGGCGATGCCGTTTAATCTTCCACTATCTTCTAGTTTTTCCAAGATAGGATTTTTAAACGCCGGCAGAAAGAGTTTTTCTATTAATTCTCTTGTTTTCTCTCCACCGCTACCATGAGCGAGCTTAATCATCTTTTAATCGCCCTCCATATCGGTAATAGGCTGCACAGCTTCCTTCGCTGGATATCATGCATGGTCCTATGGGATGTTCTGGTATGCAAGATTTTCCAAAGAGGGGACACTCGTAAGGGTATATGTAACCTTTAAGTACTTCTCCGCATTTACATGCTGGATTTTCGGGTATATCCTCTTTTTCTATATTAAATGCGATTTTGGCATCGAAATCGGCATACTCTTCCTTTATATCCAGACCGCTTTTAGGGATTACACCTATCCCCCTCCATTCCGAGTCTACTTCCTCAAAGACTTCGTTTAATAGTCCTTGCGCTACCTTATTGCCTTCTTTCTTAACCGCTCTCTTATAAGCGTTAAAGACGTCGTATGCTTCGTTTTCCGCCATCTCTATGAGCTTTATCATTGCAAAAATTATGTCTTCTGCTTCAAATCCTGAAATTACGCATGGGATTTTATATTTTCTCGCTATATTTTTGTAAACCTCTGTTCCTATTATCGTGCTTACATGGCCAGGGCACAGGAATCCATCCAATGTTCCTTCCGAAGCCAGTAGTTCCATGGCGGGGGGAACTAACTTATGGAAAGATAGTAGAAAAAAGTTTTTAATGTTTTTTAATTTGGCTTCTTTTATCGCCCATGCACTTGCTGGAGCCGTAGTTTCAAACCCTACTGCCAAGAAAATCACTTTTAAGTCTTCGTTTTTTTCTGCTAAAGATAAAGCTTCGGTTATACTGTAAACGCTGAAAACCTTTCCTCCCTTGGCTTTAGCATCTGCTAAGGTGCCATTGGGGCCTGGAACCTTCATCATATCACCGTAAGTTGTTATAACGAATTTATCATTTTTTAAAGCCAGATCTATTCCTATCTTGATCGCTGAAGCTGGGGTTACACATACGGGGCATCCTGGTCCGCTTCTTAGTTCTACTTCTTCGGGAAATAGATTTCTCAAGCCAAATCTACAAATATTTACCGTGTGGGTGCCGCAAACCTCCATAAACCGGAGGTGTCTTTTAACTTTGATGTTCTTCAATTTCTCGCCAAGCATCGAGAATCTCCCTTGCTTCTTCGGGATTAAGTTTTTCTATGGCAAATCCTGCATGAACAAGAACGAAATCTCCTACTTTTACATCTTCAAGAAGGTCGAGTCTGGTTTTTTTCTTTATCCCTCCAAGTTCGGTTATGGCTTCTTTCCCATTTATTTCAACCACTTTGTGTGGCACAGCAAGGCACATTTTTCATAACTCTCCTTTCTTTATTTTAGATGCGCATATTGCAATTTGCCCAACTGCCAATCCTTGGTCGTTAGTTGGGATTTCATTATGATGATAAACCTTAAATCCCCTTTTAGTCAAGTTTTCTATAGTTTTCCTTAAAATAATTTGATTTTGAAACACACCCCCACTTAATACTACATCGTTTATATTTGTTACTTTGCGAACCACGTTAGTAGCCTCAACCAGACTGTTAACTACATAGTTATGAAATTTCATCGCGCACTTTTCAGGTGGAACCCCCTTTTCCATGTCGGATATAAGTTCTTTCCACATTTTCCTCCAATCTATCAATATTCTTCCATTAGATTCAGATAACTCAGTGGAGTAAGATTCTTCTTCGTTTTCATCAGCAATGCCTTCCAGCTCTATCGCCGCCTGAGCCTCATATGAGATCTCTTTTCTTATCCCTAAGAAGGCTGATACAGCATCGAAAAGCCTACCACACCCTGAGGATAAGGGAGAGTTTATGCCCAGTTCCAGCATTCTCAATATTTCTTTGGCTTTCGCTTCTTTTATGAGTTCCTCCTTTCCTATTTTTCTGAGATAGCTTAAGGCTATTCTCCAAGGTTCTCTTATTGCTTTTTCGCCACCGGGTAGGGGAATAGGTTTGAAGTAAGCCATTCTTTTAAATTTGAGAAAATCTCCTACGAGGATTTCCCCTCCCCAAATTGTTTCATCTTCTCCGTATCCTGTTCCGTCCAGGATAATTCCTATAACTTCGTTTTTAAGGCCGTTTTCCCACATACAGCTTGCTAAGTGGGCGTGGTGATGTTGAACCTTTAACATGGGTAAGCCAGTTTTCTCAGCATACTTTGTTGAAAGATACAATGGATGAAGGTCGCATACTACATATCTTGGTTCTATCCCAAAAAGATTTTTAAAGCGATCTATAAGCATTTCGTATCTATCGAGAGCTTCTATGTCTTTCAAGTCTCCTATGTATTGGCTTAGGATAATGGTGTTATCTCGGCTCAAGGCGAAAGAGGCTTTCTCTTCTCCTCCGCACCCAAGTATAGGAGGAAGTTCTTCATCTCCAACTATGGGTAGTGGTGTATATCCTCGTGCTCGTCTTATTATGCTTTTATTTATCACGATTGAGTCATCGCACGGTGTATATATTTCTCTGTTATGAATCAGAAAGAAATCTGCGATATCTTTAAGCTTTGAGATTGCCTCTTCGTTTTCGTAGACTATGGGTTCATCCGACAGGTTTCCGCTTGTCATTACAAGGGCATCGAATTCCTTTGTGATCATGTAGTGTAGGGGGGTATAGGGGAGCATAAAACCCAAGTATTTATTGTTTGGTGCAATCTCCTCTGGTAAGATGGAGTTTCTTTTTTTCTTAAGGAGAACTATGGGTCTTGCGGGACTTAGAAGGAGTTCCTTTTCTTCAGGGGTTATTTCAGCAAATTTCAGTATCCTTTCCGGAGCAAAGGCCATTAAAGCAAACGGCTTGTGGGGTCTTCTCTTTCTTCGCCTCAGCTCCATGATTGCTTCCTTATTAAGAGCATCCAAAGCTAAATGAAATCCTCCAAGTCCCTTTATAGCTAGTATTTTCCCTTCCTTAAGAAACCTTAATGTGTTTTCCAAAGGTTCTCCCTGAACTTCCTTCCCTTCCCTGTCCAAGAGCTTTATTTGTGGCCCACACTTGGGGCAGGCATTAGGTTGAGCATGAAATCTCCTGTCTCTTATGTCGTGATATTCTCTTTCACAGTCTTCACACATTTTAAAAGCTCGCATCGTTGTTTTTTCTCTGTCATATGGAAGATCAATTATTATCGTGAATCTGGGGCCACAATTGGTGCAGTTTGTGAAAGGATAAAGATATCTTCTATCATTAGGGGAGAAAATCTCTTTCAAACAGGCATCACATGTCCCCACATCCGGAGGTATCCACAGCTTGTCTCTGCTTACGGTTTTTGTCTCCTCGCTTTTTAAGATTTTAAAAGGGGGCTTGTAAGAGCGGTGAAAAGGCTCTTCTTTTATCTTTTCTATTTTTACGATTTTAGAAAGAGGAGGAGGGTCCCCTTTGAGTTTTTGTAGGAATTCTTCTATTTTCTCTTCTTTTCCTATAAGTTCTAACTCTACGCATTCACTCGTGTTTTTAACCCATCCTCCTAAGGATAAAGAAGTAGCTAACTTCGAGATAAATGGTCTAAAACCCACTCCCTGAACTACACCATATATTTTGAATTCTACTTTTTTCATTTTCTCCATTCTAAAGTTCTTTTAGCTTTTTTGCTATCTTAGCAGCTAATGTTGCATTTGACAAGATTATACTGGCATTTGCTTCAACACTTTTCCCTTTGCTTAGCTGTGCTAATTTGCCCAAAAGGTAAGGGGTCAAGGCTTTTCCTTTTATGTTCAGGCTTCTTGCTTCTTCTATTGCTTCTTTTAGCAAAGGTTCAAATTCTGCTTTGTCCCAAGATTCTTTAGGAGGAGGATTTGTAACTAAAATGCTTTTGTTTATGCTTAATTCTTTGGCTATTCTATAAATCTGAGCTATTTCTCCTGCAGAATCAGCGCTCACTTCGACTCTTATACCGCTGCTTCTAAAGTAGAAAGCTGGCAACTCATCGGTTTTATATCCCACAACTATTACTCCTAGTGTTTCTAAGAGTTCTAAAGTGGCTTCAAGATTAAGAATCGCTTTGGGACCAGAACAAACTACTATTCCGTAACCCTCAGAAAGCACCAGGAGATCGTTGGATATATCTAAGCTCTGGTCAATATTTCGGTGTACTCCTCCTATTCCTCCTGTTGCAAGAACTTCTATTCCTACTTTTCTTGCACACCATAAGGTTGCACCACTTGTTAATGCTCCATTTTCCCTTCTTGCTATTGTTACCGGTATATCTCTTAAGCCAACCTTAAGGGCATTATTTTTGTTTCCTAACAGGTGAATTTCTTCCTCGCTTAGCCCGATTTTTACTGTTCCATTGATTATAGCTATGGTGGCTGGTAAAGCTCCGTGTTCTCTTATTACTTTTTCCGCTAGCAAAGCGACTTCTACATTTTGAGGGTAAGGGAGACCATGGGTTATGAGATTGGATTCAAGGGCAACAACTGGCTGGTTGGCTTCTAAGGCTTCTTTTATTTCCTTTTTTACTTCCCAGATGAGAAAATCACCTCCTTTTCTTGCTTTTATTCTACAATGAGTAGTATAATATGGCAAGCCATGGTTACCTTACCCTTTTTAATATTTATTGCCGTTTTAGGAGTAGGTATAGTCATACCGGTATTACCAATATACGCTACGGCGTTTGGAGCGACAGGCTTAGAAATAGGTCTTGTATTTTCTCTTTTATCTCTCTCGAGGATGCTCGGTGTTATTCTAATAGGAGGAATAGCTGATAGGTATGGAAAGAAAGGTTTTATTATCTTAGGCTTGATAATTTATCTTATT
This sequence comes from bacterium 42_11, assembly GCA_001508835.1. Taxonomy (GTDB): domain Bacteria; phylum Synergistota; class GBS-1; order GBS-1; family GBS-1; genus 42-11. The sequence goes on along the minus strand of LGFB01000005.1, from coordinate 8,859 downwards.
TCCTCCGTGCTTTATGTTTATGCTGGCAATCTGAAAGATCTTATGGGAATAAGGATACTTCAGGGAATAGGTTCTTCTATGATAGTACCGCTTGCTATGGCTTACATTGGAGAGCTGGCTCCTTTTGGTAAAGAAGGATTATATATGGGTATAGCGAATACAGCCTTTTTCCTTGGTCTTGCAGGAGGGCCGTTGATAAGTGGGCTTTTGGTTAAGAATTGGGGAATAAACGCCGCTTTTTGGGGGATGACGATTTTTACGGCGGTTGCCCTTATTCTTGCAGTAGTTTTTGTCCCTTCCTCAAGTGGTAGCTCTAAAGGGGTAAAAAGGCTTGATTTATTGGAAACCCTCCACACCATATTTAGTAAAAGGGAATATTTTAGTCTTTGGTTTATGGGGTTTGCAATGGATTTAAGCAGAGCCATATTGATGACCTTTTTCCCTTTTATGGCTCATAAAAAGGGTATTGGATATGATGAAATTGGGATAATTGTAGGCATATTTTTGGGAGTTACTGCCTTAGTTCAGGGGCCTTTTGGGAAAATGGCAGACAAATATTCGAAGAAAAAAATAATAATCCTATCCAATATATTTTATGCGCTGTTAATATTCATTCTTCCTTATCTTACAGATTATCTCCTGTTACTTATCATAATGTTTTTTACAGGGGTTGTTGTCGGAGCAGCTTACCCCGCTTTATCAGCTATTATGGCTGAGTTAGGAAGGGAAAAGGGAATGGCAACCACAATGTCAATACTTCAACTTTCTAATTCTGCAGGAATGTTCATAGGTCCTGTGCTTTCCGGGAAAGCTCAGGACTTGTTTGGTTTAGGTGCTCCTTTTAAAGTTGGTGGTCTTTTTGTGATTTTGGGAGTACTTTTAGTCTACCTTCTAACCTCCCATAAGCTTAAAAATGATGAAAGCAATACCACCAAATCCTAAAAGGATTAATAGGAGGTTAAGAAAGCTTTTTGTGTTTACACTTGATAGTTTATTTTCTATTATGTTAAGTTTCATTTGAAGGGAATTAAATTGCTCTAAGAGTTTTTCTGTGTCTTCCCTTAAGGATGTTTGAATTTCTAACTTTTGCGCTTCTAAAGTTTCCTTAGTTTTGGAGAGTGTTTCTTTAAGCTCCGTCGTTGCTTCTTTCAGAAACTCCTCTGCAGTGTTTAGCTTTTCGTTTATTTTATTGATGAGACTCGTTTCCATTCCACCTATAGTGTGAGAGGCGTCTTCTAGCATAACCTTCATGTTTTTAATTTCGCTGTCAAGAGAGATTTTTAACTCTTCTTTCAGTTTTCCTATCTCTTTCGAGATTTCGCTTAGTGGAGTTCTAATATCGATTCTTTGAAGTGTTTCTGTAATTTCTCCTTGGATACGGCTTAAAACCTGATTCAGTTTTTCTTCTATACTGGAGAAAGTTTCTTTAACTTGTTCTTTCATATCTTCGCTACTCTTTTGAAGATTTAAAGTTGTTTCTTTTAGACTTTCTGTAGCTTCTTTTGTTGAGCTTAAAACTTCTTCTTTTAAAATTCTATAGTCGGCCTTAAGTTCGCTGGCTAATGCGCTTATTTCTCTTCTGAATCCTTCAAAGCTTGCTTCTAATCTGGCGGAGAGGAGAGTGAATTCGTCTCTTAACAATCTGTACTCTATTGATGGTCTTAATGTCTCCTGAATTAGTTCCCTGAATTCATCTGTAGGCAAAATTTCCTTTAGAGCTTTAACTACTAATTCTTTCGCTTCAACTACGGGCCTTTCTTCCTCGATTTTAGCGATTTCGTTAAGATTTTCTTTTTCTTCCATTTCTTTTCCCTCCTCCTTTAAAGGTCTTTGTAATCTATTATATCAGATAGTGTTACCTTTCCAATGCCTCTAAATGGGTGGTAAAATGTTTTATGCAGATGTCAACAAAAACTTAAGGAGGTATCAAAATGAGGGGTAGGAGAATATGTGCTGCTTGTAGATATTTTGTTCCCGAAGATGTTCCGTGGGGGGGAAGAAAGCTTAGGGTTGGGATATGGCCATTGTAGACTAAGGGAGGTTTCTGTTAAGGGTAGTGATGGGTGTCCTTTTTGGGCTTCAAAGCGTGGCATGGATGAAGAGTAGGAAAGGAGGTGCTATGTCTTATTGAAGGTAGCCATTAGCTCTTCAGGTGATAATTTGCAATCGTTTTCTCATCTCGATTTTATTAGTGCACCATACTTTATAATATACGACCTTGCCTCAGATAGCTACAAAAGTGTAACAAATGTGTATGCAACGGGGGTAAAGTCTGGTGTAGGTATAAAGGTGGCTCAAGCCCTTATGGAGGAAGGGATAAAAGCTATTATAAGTGATGGGTTTGACCCATGGGTTTTTCAGTTTTTCAAGTTTTCCGGTGTAGAGCTCTTTAAAATTTTACCTATGCGAGTTATAGATGTCTTGGAGAAGTTTAAGAAGGGTGATTTAAGAAGGTGGGAGCCAGAGGTGAGCAGTTTCTTTAAGAACTTTTTTACTTACTTTCACTTCCCCTTTGGTTGGTTTTTTGAGTGGGGTAGCCCTTTCGATTGGAAAACAATTAGAATTGCTCAACTTGAGGCGATGATAAGCGCTCTTGAGGCTCAGCTTGACATACTTCGCAAGGAGCTTGAGGATCTTAAGAGAAGGGGTTAAGGGGAAGGACAAGGGTCACTATTGAAAAGAGCCTATGGAAGTTATACTAGTTAATGCCTAAAAATCAGCAGATGGGGGGATCGTGTTGGAAAAGCTTACCTTGCGAAAATTGTTGCGCTTGTTTTACAGGCATATGGTAGATTTTATCCCGGTCGTTGACGAAGGGGGTAGCATAAAAGGAGCTTTACTTAAAAGCAAGGTTGTAAGTTTAACAGGGGGCGATATTAGAGATTTAGATCAAGGGTTGTCAAGAGATGTTATCTTGTTCTTGATGGACGACATTAATGAGGCTAAGTCTTATATATACGAGCTACTAAATAATGGAGAGCTTAAACTTCCTGTGGTGACTACAGAGGGAGATCTAAGTTGTTTCTGGACGGGTGCAGAGTTTATGGAAGCTTTAGGTGGGAGAAAAGCCTTTTCTCCTTCTTTACTATTTGATCTTTTGGAGAAGATTCCTTTTGCTTTAGGTATATTTAATGAAAGCGGTGAGGTAGTTTATTCTAATTCTTTGTTCAAGAGGAATTTTGAGAGGGAAGAGATGCTAATCTGGCACAGGGATAGAATAAAGGAAAATATTGCTTCATTACGAAATCTAAGTCTTTCTTTTGGAGGTAAAAAGTGGGAGGGAATTTCGGTTCCCTTAGGAAATGGCGGTCGTGTTGGCTTGTGGGCTTTCCTTTGGGAAGATATAACGGTAATTGATAACCTTTTGTTTAGAGCCTCTAAGCTTGCTGGTATTCATAGGAGTTTTGAAAGAATAATGGATTTTATAAATGAAGGAATATGGTGTGTTGATGCTCAGGGGAAAGTGATTTTTTCCAACAAATCCTTTGAGCAATTGTCGGGAGTTAAATCTCTGGTTGGCAAATTGGCACAGGAAGTTTTTGGCGATTCCTGGAGTCGCTTTCCCATATACAGGAGTTTGAAGGAAGGCAGAGAATTTTCTGGCTTGTTTTGGGAGGGAAAGCGTTGTTTAAAGAGGATGGCTTTCCCAGTTAAGGTGGGAGATGAGACGGCTGGAGCGATGGAATTGGTTTCCTTGGAGCCGTCCATTTCTTTTTCTGAAACACAAGAATGGTTAGAGCTTGGAGAGGTAACGAGAACAGCTTTTTCGATGGCTTTGGAGGCTTTTAAAGAGGGAAGCGTATTTATTTGGGGGGATAAGGGGACAGGTAAAACCCTTCTTGGTTTGAAGCTGTTGGAGGGCCTAAGAGATGTAGTGGTCTTGAAACCAGGCTATTTTATTGGACCGATCAGAGAGGATACCATTATTTTTGTGGAAAATCTGGACTCATTTACCGATGAAGAGCGGTCGTCCTTGATAGAGCTTATAAGGGAACATAAGAGCGTTGTTACATCAAGGTTGCCGTTAGCGTGTTTTTCCCCGTTTTTGGATGGCTGTTTTAAGGATGTTTTGTATCTTCCTCCTTTATTACAGCGCTGGGACGAGGCAGAAAATTTCTTGAAGGAGAAATTCCCGGATATTGAGGTAACAAAAACTATTACAGAAAAATTAAAGAAGATGAATTTAAAGGAAAACTTTAGAAGCCTTTTAGAAATGGCTGAAAATGAGTTTTCCTTAGGAGGTTTGAAGGCGGGATTGACCTTGAAGGAGATGTTGGAAGAAAAAGAGAGAGAGATTATCAAAGAAGTGTTTTCCTATTGTAATGGAAATGTAAGTAAAACTGCTAAACTTCTTGGTATACCCAGGCAAACCCTACAGTACAAGCTTAAAAAGTTTAAGATAAAGGAGTGAATAAATTGGGAAAGGAACGTCCTCCTTTTCCGGTCAAGCTTTTTGTGGGAATTTTATATGGAGATAGAAGAGCCTTTGATGAGATAAGGGATTCCCTTGTTAGTAGTTTGGGAGAGATAGACCTTGAAAGCGAAGAGATACCTTTTAAGTGGACTAACTATTATGAGGAAGAGCTGGGCTCCGACCTTAAAAGAGTTTTCGTTTCTTTTGTCCCTTTGATATCTCCCGAGCAAATAGTGGATATCAAGCGGTTTACTAACAGACTGGAAGGAGAACAAAGGAAGATCAACTTAGATCCTGGGTATATAGAAGGTGGCAAGCTTGTGTTGGCTACAACGAAGGACCAGGCTCATAGAATATACATTGGCAAGGGTATCTACGCGGAAGTTACCTTGAGATTCAAGGATGGAAGATATATTCCCTTTGATTATACATATCCAGATTATAGAAGTGAGGAATACCACGAGTTTTTTTTGAAAATCAGGAAAAAGTATTTTGAGGATTTAAGATCTTCTTTTCCACCAACTTCGAAGTTAACCACCTTATGGGCACTAAAAGGAGTATTGGGGGAACTTCAAAAGACAAAAGGAGTTTTGGTTATCAAGAGAAAAAGAGATATAATAGAGATAATGGAGCTTGTTCAGAAGGCAAGAAAGAATGTAGATGTTCTCATTCTCGCTGTTTTAGGAGATAGAGAAGAAGCTGAGGCTCTGTCTCATGTAGACCTTATAGATTACGTTTTTTCCTTCAAGGGAAAGGTGCAGGAGATAGCGTCTTTATTAAAACCAGACTTTCTTTTTGTAAGTGGCGAGTTTGGTTTTGAAGCACTGGAATTTTACGAAGGGAGGGTTCTAAGATTATAAAGCGGTATCTATTGCCGGAAATGGAAAGTATATGGTCTGAGGAGAACAAGTTTAATAAGTGGTTAGAAATAGAGCTCCTTGTCGCTGAGGGGTGGGCTAAGATAGGCGTTTTTCCTCCCGATGTTCCTAAGAGGATGAGAGAGCGAGCCTCTTTTGACTTACAGAAAATAGAGGAGTTTGAAAAAATCTATCGTCACGATGTTATAGCTTTTTTGAGGTCTGTAGAGGAAAGCATTGGCGAAGAGCTTTCTCCTTACCTCCATTATGGTTTGACATCTTCTGATGTAATAGATACTGCAAATGCTTTACTCTTAAAGGAGGCCATAGGTGCTATAAAAAGGAAAACACTTGAGCTGAAAGAATTGCTTTATGCCCGGGCTTTAGAGTATAAAGATGCCGTTCAGGCTGGAAGAACCCATGGAATTCATGCAGAGCCTATAACCTTTGGTTTAAAGTTGTTGGGATTTTACAGTGAACTTTTAAGAAATATGAAAAGGCTTGACCTTGCCGAGGAGGAAATATCTTATGGAAAAATATCTGGAGCTGTTGGAACATATTCGATGTTAGATCCTCGTGTAGAGGAGTATGTTTGTAGCGCTTTGGGGTTAAAGGTGGAACCCATTTCGACTCAGATAATACCTCGTGATAGATATGCTTTTTTAATCTCGGTTTTAGCTCTTTTAGGTTCTTTTTGTGAGAGAATAGCGCTTGAAATTAGACACCTTCAGAGGACGGAAGTTAGCGAAGTTTATGAGCCGTTCTATAAGGGGCAGAGAGGTTCCTCTGCTATGCCGCACAAGAGAAATCCCGTTCTCTGTGAAAGGCTATGTGGTCTTTCTCGTTTATTACGAGGCTTTCTCTCCCCAAGCTTTGAGAATATAGCATTGTGGCACGAAAGAGACATTTCTCATTCTTCTTTTGAGCGCTTTTCTCTTCCTCAGACTACAAGCGTTTTGTTCTACATGCTTGATCTTCTTAAAAGAATTTTGGAGGGGCTTGAAATTGACAGGGATAAAATGAGAGAGAATCTTGACTTAACGAAAGGATTGATTTTCTCAAGCGAAATTTTAACCAAGCTTCTTTCAAAAGGGGTTCCAAGGAATAAAGCTTATGATATAGTTCAGAGAATTTCCATTAAGGCCTGGAAAGATAAGAAGAGCTTTAAAGATTTACTTTTGAGCGATGAAGAAGTGGCTCAGTTTTTAACAAGCGAGGACTTGGAGGAGTCTTTTGATTTTAAGAACATACTCAGGAAGGTGGATTATATATTTTCTCGTTTTAAGGAGCTCGATGGGGAATGAGAAAAGTGACTCTTCCAAGGATGGGTTACAGTTATATAGGTTTTAGGGCAGTTTTTGATGAGTTAGGACATGAATTTTTTGAACCTCTACCGCTGACTAAAAGAACCCTTGACCTTGGCGTTAAACATGCTCCTGAATTTGCGTGCTTTCCTTTTAAGATTACTTTGGGAAACTTGATAGAAGCTCTCGAAACCGGAAAGGTGGATACTATAATAACAGCGGGAGGCATAGGCCCATGTAGGTATGGATTTTATGGTGTAATGTATGAGAAAATATTGAAAGAGGAATTGGGATATAATTTCGATTTCATTTTACTGGATCCTCCTGTTAAGCCTTACGGTAGTTTTAAGAGGGTTTGGGATATAGTTCTTAAATGGAAAAGTGAACTTTCTTGGAGGGATTTTATAAAAAGACTTGTTAGAGGATTTAAGCTTGCTTGGAGGAAGCTTAAGAGGGTAGAGGAATTAGAAGCTCTTCTTTTAAAGAAAAGGGCGTGGGTTAAGGATTCATCAAAGGTTGAGGCGATATTTAAGAGTGCAATAGATAAGATGAACCTTTCTAGGGACTTAGATGAGGTTGACAGGATTTTTGAAGAAGCCCGAGAGAAGATGGAATCTATTCCACCCGAAAGGGATAATGTATTGAAGGTTGGTGTTGTGGGAGAGATATACACCATTTTGGAACCTTTTTCTAATTTAAACACGGAGAAGCTTTTGAATGAGCGTGGAGTTGAAATCGAAAGGGCTGTTTGGACAACCGAGTTTATAGAGTATAATATATCTCCAGGGTTACCTTTTCCGTTAAAACAGATAGTTGGATACAAGGGTAAAGAGGAAATAGAAAAGTATTCTAAACCTTTTCTAAATGAATTTGTTGGTGGACATGGGAGAGAAACGGTTGCTCATACGGTAATGTTTAAGAAAAAAGGTTTTGATGGGGTGGTGCATATTTTACCCTTTTCCTGTATGCCTGAGGTGGTAGCTCGTAGCATCTTAGAAAGGGTTAGTAGGGAGCTTGATATCCCAGTTTTAAGTTTATCTTTTGATGAGTTTACTGGCGAAGCTGGATTGATAACGCGTTTGGAGGCTTTTATAGATCTTCTTCAGATGAGAAGGAGGCTTGCAGCTTGAGATTTGGTATCCCACGAGGTCTTTATTATGAGCCCTTTTTAACGGAGTGGAAGGTTTTTTTGGAAAGCCTTGGACATAGTGTAGAACTTTCTCCTCCTACCAATAAAGAGATATTAGACATGGGTGTTAAGGAGGGGGTTAATGAAGCTTGTATATCGCTTAAGCTTACTGTGGGACACTCTATGTATCTAAAAAATAGGGTGGAAACCATTTTTGCTCCTCGCTTAATGAATCTTGATCGATGGAAAAGAATAACGCTTTGTCCTAAATTCAGAGGACTACCAGATATTATAAGGGTTTCCGTTCCGGATGTCTTTTCAGTTAACGCTTATCTTGGAACTTCATGGCGCAGGTTTTCTTTTTATTGGAAAGTTGGCAGAAAGTTAGGTAGCGATTTGGGGAAGATATTGAGAGCCTATAGAAGGGCAAGGGAAGCATCCATAAGAGTTTTTGAATTAATGAAACTTGGATTTTTGCCTGACGAAGCGAGAACGATTGCTTTGGAAAACCGAGAAGTCAAAGAAAGAGAAAAAAAACATGGATCTTCAATAGGGGTGGTTGGTTACCCTTATCTTATCTACGATGATTATGTTAGCCATTCTTTGATAAAGAGATTAACTAATTTAGGCTTTAATGTAATCACGCCGGAAATGGTGAATCCCAAAGAAATAGAGAAGAACCTTAGAGCTTTGTTTAAACCTCTTTTTTGGTCTCAGAGTAATAAGGTGCTTGGGGCGGCTTTTTATCTTTTTAAGAGACCTGAGGTAGAAGGGGTGATTCATATATCTTCTTTTTCTTGTGGGACCGATGCGTGGGTAGGGAGGCTTATAGAGTTTGAAGCTAAAAAGCATGGTAAACCCCTCATGCGAATAGTTGTGGATGAGCACACAGCCGAGGCTGGATTAGTAACTCGTCTTGAAGCTTTTACCGACCTTGTAAGATGGAAGAAGGGGAGGGCTAGAGCATGAAGGTTTATTTAGGTATAGATATCGGCTCGGTTAGCACTAATATAGTTGCCCTTTCTGAGAACTATGAAGTGCTTTCGGCTATTTATATAAGAACAGCGGGTAGACCAATTAATGCATTGCTCAACGGGTTAAAGCTTGTTGAGAAAGATATAAATGGCTTGCAGGTTTGTGGGGTGGGAACGACTG
>LGFB01000004.1 GCA_001508835.1 bacterium 42_11 | reverse complement strand
TTGTATAACATGATTAAGGGAGAGGTGCTCGAAAAGTTAGGTAGGCTTTGGGGTGGGAAGGAGGAATTGGCTAAAAGGGATGGAGAAGTTCTCGTTAAGATCGTTATGGGCGGGAGGGTAGATATGCTTCTTAAAGATAGGGAGAGCGTTGAAAGGCTTACTTCGGCAGAGCTTGTTTTTTATGACCCCATTGCTGGGGTAGCTCGTCCTCAGACGCCTCTTCATGAAAGAGCTATAAAGGAAATACTCGGTCTTTAGGAACGAACTGTTTTTATCCGAAAAAAAAAAGCGGGAGGGAGCCTAATTGCTCATCTATGATGGTCTTTCGGGAAAGGATTATTTTTTTGTTAGTTCCTATCTTGAAGGAAGGGTTTACAAGCTAAGTCTTGATGGAAAGGTCATTGCCAAATATGAAGGGTTTAGGAACCCCCTCGCTTTAACTCGGTTAGGGGAGGAAATTTATCTTCTTGATGTGGGAACGCTTAGGCTTTATAAATATGTGGGAGAGGAAGATAAATGGAAGATAGAAAACCTTCCTCCAGAGGTTTCTCATCCCTATTGGATAGACTTTAAAGATGGTAATATGATAGTGGTAGATAAGGACAAAAAAGTCATTCTGAATTTTCAAAAGCTGGTTAAACCTTCCCTATTTTTAGATTCTCCTCTTTATCTGTTTGATATGCCCTGTGCAATAAAACTCTATGATGATGGAGCTTTTCTCCTTGCCGATGGTGAAACTTTGTTAATTAATTTTTCCATTGGGGGAGAACCTCGTTTTATATGGAATCTTCCCTCTTCTCCTATATCTTGGACCTTGTTTGAAGGTAGGCCTTACTTACTACACGATGGTTTTCTTTTAACGGTTAGGGGGGGGAATTTGTTAAAGAAGAGGGTAACCTATAATTTTAAAGCGATTCTTTCTTCAACCTCTTTACTTTTATGGGATGGAAAATCTTTGGTTGCCCCTGAGGAAGATGGCTGGGAGGAGCTTGAATGTAATACAGAGGAAAGTAAGCTTATTGTTCTCGATGTGGATGTGAAGGCAAGAAAGAAGGCTTTCAAGGGACTCATCGGTTGCCTTGTCGATAAAGAGAAGAAGAAAGGCGCTTCTTTAAGTAGCGTTTTAGATGAGCTTTCTAAGAGTCCAGACGATGATACCCTTTTAAAGCTAAATTCAAGAGCCCTTTCTTTAGAGCTCGATGTTAAAAGAGTTTACCCTAATATACTTTATTTTTTGGATTTGATAAAAGGAGATTCTGTAGAAGATATCAGGCATGAGCTTTTGGAGCTTTTTAGGATTTCTCTCGTTATGGACAAAATTTGGTTTTTCCCATGGGAAATATATTGGAGACTGCCTTACGAGGAAAGGGAGAGTTTTAGAAAAGAGCTCTATAACTATCTAAGAAGAGACAAGGTTGATGTGGAGCAAGTGTTGAAAATTTTGGAACTATCGCTCCTCAACATAGAGAGGAATTTAAAGAAGGTTTCAGACCCAAGGCAAAAAGAGACTGCTTTAAGAAGCTTTGATTTTTGGAATTGGATAAATAAGATCTCTCAAAGGGCTCTCCTTCTATGCGGGAATGAGGACGTTTTAATAGATTGGCTTAATAGCTTTGTAGATTGGAAGAGCAAGCAAGGTTTAATAAGGTATGTCGAAGACCTTGAGCTGAGGAGACTTTTGGGGAACTTACTTTCAAACGTGTTTTCAATAAATATCTTTTACTTTGCCTTGGTTGAAAAAATACAGGGTTTGATGGATAACTTTGCTTCTAATGGAAGTGAGGTAACGAAGATAAAGAAAGTTTTTTGGGGAGGCTGCGCTTTTCAGGATAAGAGCGGGCTTTACATATCCGATTGGGGGGAGGGAACATTATACAAATTCTCGCTTGATGGCAATCTTATATGGGGAAGGGAAAATATTTTGGGAATAGTTAGTATTCTCCCCAAGCACGATAAACTTTACGCTTTAAGCCTGTTTTATAACCGCGTGTTTATATTTGACTCCCGTAGCGGTGATTTGGTCGAGGAAATCGCCTTACCTGATGGGGCTAAGGGAGTTAAGCTATTTGATACCGCCTGGGGAGACCTGTTTTCCTCATATCTTCATAAGGGAAAGTTTTTCCTAAGGAATCTAACGAACCATAAGGATGTTTTTCATTCCGACTCAAACTTTACCTATCTAACCCCTGATGATACTTTCCTCATGTTTTTCCCGGCATCTGTTCGTTCTTATGTTCCTGAGAGACTTAAGGCTTATTTTGACCCAAGGCTGTTAACATTTAGGGATTGGCTTTATAAAGATGGGATTTATATAGGCAATACCGTCTGGTTAGGTGATATAAGAGCCTTTCGCTTGGGTGCGAATGGAGTAGAGGATATCAAGGTTATTCGTGGAGACAAGATATTTTCAGGTATCCCGGTTTCCATTGAAGGTAATGCCTTACGGGTTTTCTACCCTTGGGGATCAATACATAAGATCGGTCTGGAGGGGGTTTTTTGAAGGTCGCCTTTTTCTTTTTAGATTGTCATCCCTTTGGTCATTCAAGAAGGTTAATTGAAGAGTCACTTAGATTGTGTAAGGAGGATAAGTTTTGCTTTTATCTAAGACCTGAAGGAGTGCATATAGTTTCGCCTCGTACCTTAAGTGGAAAAGAGGTAGTAACCTATAGAAACCCTTTTCTGGCTTTAAAGGAACTTAATGAAAGAAAAGATATCGATGCAATAGTTGTGTTTGACCTATACGAGAGCTTTGTTGAGTCGCTCGTTAAGGTTGATTTTCAGAAGGAAGTATTATTTTACAATGCCTCTGTTAGTCTTCTCCCTTTTGATGAAAAGCTGAGATTATTGGCTTGTAAAGGATATACTTTTCTCTGGGAGCATGAAATTGCTCATTATGTATTTAAGAAGCACGTTTGTCCCCAAGGAGTAAGTGGGGTTCTTCCTTATCCTATACCCTCAGATATTGAGGTGAATGTAGATGACCAGGTTTTCGACATTTCGTTCCCCGGAAGCTTTGAGGAAAGAAAGGGGGCATCCGTTTTTTTGCATATAATACCCCATCTTTTAGATGCAGGGTTAGAGCTTAAAGCTACGCTCTTGGGACACGAAAGGCTAATTGGAGAGCTTGCAAAATACAGGGGAAAGGTAGCTTTGAAGGAAGGGACTGATAACTCCCAAGAGGAGTTTTTACAAGAGCTGCTTTCTTCTAAGATCGTTTTTTGCGCTTATGATCCTTATGAACATTCTTTTGCAGGTTCCGGTATTTTAAAGGAGTGTATGTTTTACGGTATACCCGTTGTAGCAACAGAGGGGTGTCTGCTTTCTTATTACTTATCGAAGTTTAACGGTGCATGGATTCCTCTAAATAATAGGATAGATAAGGAGCTAATTTGTAGCACGGTATTGGGAGCAGTTCAGATTTACGATAAACTTAAAGAGAAGGCTTTGGAAGCTAAACCGAGGGTTAAAGCGGAATGCTCTTCCTTGGTTTTTATAAAAAGGCTGTTAGACTCTATTCGTAAAAAGCGTGAAGAGGAAGTAAGCCTTGATGTTCCTGAAGTTATCTTAAAAAGAGCCGAATCCTATTTTTTCTTTTCTAAAGCTAACATTTCTTATAGGAGACATGAGTTCGAAAAGGCGGAGGAAGAGTTAAATAAGGCTTTGTCTACAGATTCCGGTTATTGGAGAGCCCTGATTTTAAAATCAGACATCCTTTCGAGGAAGGGAAGATACGAGGAAGCTCTTAGTTATTTGGAGTTAGCAGAATCTAACCCGCTTATATCACCGCTAAATAAGGCCCATATCTTGGTTAAGAGGGCCTCATTGTTTGAGAGGATCGGGAAAAAGACTTACTGTCTAAAGACCGTTGACGAGCTTAAAAATTGGCGCTTTTATCTTTCGTCCCGTGGCTTGGAAGAGTTGTTGGAGCTCTCTTCAGCGAAGGATAACGAGATCGTTAAAGAGGTCTTGAACGATTCTACAAATTATTTGAAAGTTTTGAAGAACAAAACTTATAAGGTCCGTTTTCTTCTTGAAGCAATCTATGCAGGGTTATTGATAGGGAATTCGGTTAGTGAGCTTGTGTTTAATTTATTAAAGGAGATTGACTTCGTTTCTTTTCACGAGGAGGTTCTTTTTAGAACAGATCCTCTTCGTTTAAAAAACCTTTTTAACGAAATCTTTATCCTGCTTGCTAAGCGTGACGAGGAAAATATAGCAAAATTACTACTGACTGTTTTCACGAGGTTATACGGTAAGTTTGCCATAGAGGACCCTTTATATCTTTACAACTTGGCTTCCTTATATGAGAAGATTGGTGATCTTGATAATGCTGAGAGGCTTTTTAAGGAGGCTCTTTCCAAGAACTTTTATAACGAGGCTGGGATATACTTCCATTTAGGCGAGATAGCTTTAAAAAGAGGAAATAAGAAGGAAGCTCAAGAATACTATCATCTTTGTCTCAGCCGTGAGCCCGGTCATGGTTTGGCAGGAAAAAGACTAAGAGAATTGGAGGGGTAGGAGATGGGATTTAGGGAAACCATAATGGAATTTGAAGGGAAGATCGATCGCTTCTTCAATGCGAGGGATATCGTTATATTTGGTGCATCGAGTGGTGGTAAGGAAGCGTTGGAGATACTTAAGTTTTTGAATCGAAGCCCATCGTATTTTACTGATAATGACCGGAAGAAATGGGGAACAGAAATTGAAGGGGTAAAGGTTATTCCTCCCGAAGAACTTAAAGCTCTTAATCCGGATATAATCATTATTGGTTCAACCGTTTATGAGGATGAGATGGTTGAACAAATTGAGAGTTATGGTCTTGGAGATAGGATAGTGGTCATGGATTTTCTTGAGCTTTTGATGGTCGGTAAGGTTTTGACGAAGATATTCGAAAAATTTAAAAAATATTGTCCCGATGATGAGTGAATTTTCATGAGAAGCTCCTTTACTTTAATAGAGGTTTTGATAGCTACCTTGATTTTGGCTTTGGTTGGTGTTGGGGCTTTGAGCCTCGTTACCCAGAGCGTATCGATGGTTCGCGAGGCTAAGGATTTACTATCCATGACCCTTGTGGCCGAAGACGTGGTTACCAGAGATTTGCTCGACTTGTTGCCGGAATGGGAGGTGAGCGGAGAGAGGGAAGGTTATAAGTGGTCAAGGGAGGAGATATCAACCCAGATACCTAATATCGTTATTCGAAAATACACGGTGAGTAGTGGGGGGAAGAGCGTTGACTTTATCATCCTTAAGAAGGAATAGATATGTTATCCTGAGCATGTGTATTTTTTGTTTTTTAAGTTGCCATGCTTTTGCCAAGACGTTTGAGGTTCCTACGATTGATTATCCTACCTTATCAAGCGCATTGGAGGAAGCTATCTCTAATGATGAGGAAGATATTATTTACCTGATTGATGATGTTTCAGAGAATGTCTTCGTGAGCTTTGCAGGTGGTAGCGATAGCATTTCCATAGAGGGTAAAGATGGCCTTTTTCAGTTAAACGGCAACGGGAACGGAAGGGTCATCGATTTCGAGATTAAGGCAGGAAATTTAAGTCTTACCCTAAGTAACTTAAGGCTTGTTGGTGGATTTACCGGGGAAAAGGGAGGAGCTCTTCGTGTAAGCGTTTCTGGAAGTGCGAGTTTTTCGTTAAATGCTTTTAACCTTATGGTTGAAAACTCAACCGCAAGTAGCCATGGAGGAGGAGTTGCGCTTATTAACTATGGAACGTTAAATGCCAAGTTTCAAAGGTGTCTTTTTAAGGGTAACAGGAGTTATGGTATGGGTGGAGGCTTTTTAATTGATAATTCAAGTGTTCTCTTTGAGAATTGCCTAGTCGTGGAAAATTCTGCCGATGATGGCGGTGGTGGGGTCTATGTTTGTAATGGTTCCAGCTTTGCCATTAAAAGCAGTACGATTGCAAACAACTCTGCGCGAAATGGATTGGCAAAGAGGGATGGAGGAGGACTTTACGTAACAAACGTTTCTGTGGTGGAATTGGAAAACTCCATAGTGTGGGGGAATGATGGGATATCTGATAAAAAGGACTTTTTTGTTGCAAGCGGTTCTTCTTTGAACGCTCGATATAGTTTATTGACGGGTTTTTCTGGAGAAGGTTGCATTGATGATGATCCTCTCTTTACTTCAGATTATACTTTATCCTTGGGTAGCCCGTGTATAGATAAGGGGAGCCAGGCAAGCTATCCTTATGAAGATTTTAATGGAGCTTTAAGGCCAGCTGATGGTGACAATGACGGAAGAGCCTTACCTGATATGGGAGCCTTTGAAGCTCAGTATGATGTGACTGCACCTTCGGAGGTCTTAGTCCTCTATGCTGAGCCTTCTACTCATTCGGTTTCACTGTCTTGGAACAACCCCGATGACTTAGATTTTGGTTTCGTGAGAATTTATCTTACTAAAGATGAGGGGGTCTGGAGTTTTGTTTGTGAAGCGGAGGAAGAGGGTGTGGAGGTTAAGGATCTCTTGGCAAATACTTTATATTCCTTTAAGATAACTACCGTTGATTTTTTTGGTAACGAGAGTGAAGGTAAAATAATCAGCGTTAAAACCCTTGAAGAGCCTACTGAACCTGATAACCCTTTGGAGCCAGATATAACTCCTCCGGCTGAGGTTTTTAATCTTAAAGCGTTACCTTCTACCTTTTCCGTGACCTTAACGTGGGATAATCCGGAAGATGATGACCTTGTAGGGTGTCGAATTTATGGGGTGGATTCTATGATGGCTGAAGTAAGTGTATCGCCTTCGAGTTCGAGCTCTTTCGTTGTTTCTGACCTCGTTCCTGATACCATTTACTATTTTAGGGTTACCACTTTGGATAGGGCAGGGAATGAAAGTGATGGAACATGGGTGAAGGCTAAGACCTTGTCTTATAATTCTCCTCCTACGATAAGATCCCTTGAGGTATTTCCATCCCTCGGTGGGAAGGGAACCCTTTTTAAGTTCTCCTGTGTTGCAGAGGATCCTGACGGAGATGGCATTACCTACAGCTGGGAACTTCTTGACGAAGGGATAGGGGTTTTAATCCCTCGCGCTTCGGAAGCATACTTAGTGGCTTATGCTTTATCTGAAGATAAAGTAGGTAGTGTGAAGGTCAGAGCCTTAGATAGTAGGGGTGCTTTTGCTGAAGAGGAAGTTTCATTTAAAATAACGGCGTTTGACTCGACGGATGATGATGGTGATGGGGTAGAGAATGAGTTGGAGGGGTCATGTGCTTATGACCCGAGCGTAGTGTATTTAAGGGAGGAGGGAATTTTGTTTGCCTCTGAGCGTGGTAAAATTAAAAATTTCTCTATGAAAGGTGATAACCCTTATACGATTTTTCTAAGCATAGTTGATTTACTGCCGGGAGCGAGTGTTAAATTAACGTTTGACTTTTCTTTCCCCGTGAGCAGTCTTGAGACAGAGTTCTGGAGAAACGGTAAATTCGGTAATAAGAAATCACAAGGTGATTTCTTGCTTTTATCGGATGGCGGGGAGTACGACCTTGATGGAGCGGTTAACGGCAAGATAGATGTCATGTTTAATTTCAGCTTCGAGCGTGAGGAGCTTAAGGGAGGATGTGAGCTGAAGCCGTTTCCTGAAAAAACGAAGGTCTTAACTATTTTCACCTTTTTCGGTATTCTCTTTATACCCCTTTTAAGGAGAATAAGAGGATGAAATGCTTGTGGGTGGCTCCATATCTTTTTTATCCTTTGAGATCTGGTGGCCAGTTTTCTATATATCCTTGGTTGAAGGAACTTGCTAATCGTGGCTGGGAGTTTACTTTGATTCAATATAACTCTCCTTATGGGCTTTTGCAGGAAAGCTTGAAAGAATTAACCTGGGCTCGTAAGGTTTTTACCGTAGAGCCTAATAGGTTTTCAAGCAGAAAGGAATATTTCAACAAGTTAATATCCAGTGATAAGAGTTTCTTTAGACTTAGAAACGACGTTCGAGAGATATACGGTTTTTTGGAGGAAATTTCCTCTGGAGGTTTTAACCCTCGGGTTGTTATTTTGAGCCACTCTTACTTAGGTTTTCTAATTCCACATATTAAGGTTTCTTTTCCTGAAGCTAAGATTTTGCTAGACCTTCATAACTTGGAATGGCGGGCTTATCTTAATATTCTCGATATTTGCGAGGACTTTTGGGAGAAGCTCGATGCTGTCATTAATTTTGTGAGGCTGAGGGATGAGGAAAGTAAGGCGCTCGAAAGTTGCGATGGTGTAGTTTATCTCTCTCCAGTAGAAGGTAAGTATGCTGAATTATTTGGGAAACCTCTTTTATGGAGACCTGCTCGCTTTCCTGAAAACCTTATTTTGAGTCCGGATATTTTGTTGAGGAACAAGGATTTTCTTATAACCACCAGCTTAAACATCCGGTGGATATGCTCCGAGCTTTTACGCTTTATTAAGAATGTATGGGTTAAATATAAAAGCATATTTGAAGATGCCAATTTTTGGATTTTGGGAAGAGAGCCTCTCGATTGGTTTAAGGAAGAGGCTTCAAAATTTAAGGGAGTTCATATCTTGGGATGGGTAGAGGATCCCTCTCCCTATGTGTTGAGGTCTAGGATTTTCGTTGCTCCCTTTAAAAAGTCTATGGGAAGCTTAACAAAAGTTATTAGCGCCTGGTCATGGGGAATACCGGTGGTTACCACTCCCATTGTTGCTAAGGGGCTAAAAGGAACTCCGGGAAAGCATTTTTTAGTTGGCGGTAGTGACGAAGAGTTGCTCTCCTTCTGCCTTAAGATAGCTCAAGATGATTTTGTTGCGTTGAAGCTTTCTCAGGAGTCTCGTCGGTTTGTAATAGAAGAGTATGATTTGAGTCGCTTCGTAGACAGGTTCGAAAAATGGCTGGAAGAACACTTCCTTTATATTTAGGTTGTGGTATAATTACCTACGATAAGTTGTGAATCCCTGCTCCCCTTAGGGGAGGGGAGCCATTAAGTTTGTTAATGTCCAAAGGGAGGTGTTTTTAGGTAATGAGAAAATATGAGATGATGGTTCTTTTCGATCCCAGTCTTGAAGATGAGGCACTAAAAGAGGAAGTATCTAAGGTGGAGGATTTAATCAGGAGAGAAGAAGGCGAGATAGAGAAGGTAGACATTTGGGGTAGGAGGAGGTTGGCTTATCCTGTTAACAAGAAGAGGGAGGGCATTTACGCTATTTTTTATTTTCAGGTTAACCCGGATAGACTTAAAGAGATTGATAGGGTGATGAAGATAAATCAAAAGGCAATGAGGTTTATGGTAGTGAAGAGGGAGGATTGATTTAATGGCAAGAGGTTATAACAAGGTTATCCTCTTGGGTAACCTTGCGAGAGATCCTGAGCTGAGTTATACTCCTTCAGGGCAAGCGGTAGCTAAATTCACCATTGCAGTTAATAGAAGCTATACCAATAGGGACGGTGCCTTGGTTGATGAGGTTGATTTTATTCCCATAGTTGTTTGGGGAAAACAGGCAGAAAATTGTTCTCAATATCTTACAAAGGGAAGAGCAGTTTTGGTTGAAGGGCGCCTAAGGGTCAGAAGTTACGAAACTCAGGATGGACAAAGAAGAAGAGCTTTTGAGGTTGTGGCTTTAAGAGTCCAATTTTTAGGTGGGACTCCTCGAATGGAGGAAGAGGATATTCCATCCTTACGGGATGAGGAGGATTTCCCCCCTTTTGATGAGGAAGAAGACGAAATCCCATTTTAGCTTTCCTTGGAAAGGAGGAATTTTAAGATGCCTAGAAGGGTTCGGAAGAAGAAGATATGTGCCTTTTGTGTTGATGGTGTTAGAGAGATAGATTACAAGGAAGTGGATAAGTTAAGAAGGTATCTTTCTGATAGAGGGAAGATTCTTCCCAGAAGAATAACGGGAAATTGTGCTAAACATCAACGTCAGCTTACAAGAGCTATAAAGAGAGCTAGAATAATGGCTTTACTTCCTTTTGTTGTAGAGTAAACTTTTAGGTAATGCGTACGAAGCAAACAGTCGAAGGAGCACTTTTAATTGCGCTTACCTTTATTCTATTTCTTGGAAGCTTATACATTCCGCTGATTGGTATATTTTTAGCGCTTTTTTCGCCTGTCCCTCTTGTAATCTTGAGCATGAGATATGGCCTGAAGCGGGGATTAGCGGGTGCTTCAATATCTTCTTTCCTAATTCTCTTAGCTGGAGGCCCGTTTCAGGCTTTTGTCTTTATCTTTAACTCGGCGGTTGTTGCTATAGCTATAGGCTTTTTAGTAGGCAGGGGGTTTAGGCCGAGTGAAGTGCTCTTTTACGGAACCTTGGCTTCGTTAGGAGCCAAAATCCTGTTTTTTTCTCTTTCCGCTTTAATCCTCGGAATTAACCCCTTTGAGTTCAACCTGAAGATGATACAGGATGCTTTTAAAAGTTCTGCAGATTTTTATAGGAAGTTGGGCTTGCTTCAAGAGGGGTCACCTTTGAGTGATCAAAACTTATCAGCTTTTTTAAACTACTTGCGGACTATTTTCCCAGCTATAATAATTCTTGCTTCTGCCTTGGATGCCTTCCTTACCTTTGTGGTATCAGGCTGGGTGCTAAGAAGGTTAAGGGAGACTTTCCCATCCCTTCCTTCCTTTAGTGAGTGGAGGTTTCCTCGTTCTATCTTTTGGGGTATGGCTGTTGGAATCCTATTTTCTATAATAGGGGGGCATACTTCTAATTCTTATCTTATTAACGCTGGAGCTAATCTTCAGCTCGTGTTTGGAGTGCTTTTCACGATTCAAGGGGCTTCCTTTTTGGATTATCTCATGAAAAGGTTTAGGCTCAAAAGGGGGTTTAGGATCGTCGTAATATTCTTTGTTTTTACCCAGCCCTTTTTATCCAAGGTGGCTCTTTTTTTAGGAATGTTCGATGTTATCATAGATCTCAGGAGAAGGAGGGGAGGCCTGTGAAAGTTGTATTGCTGGAAGACGTGCCAAAGCTTGGTAAGAGAGGAGACGTCGTCAATGTTGCAGATGGATATGCAAGAAATTTTTTGATACCTAAAAGATTGGCGGTTATGGCTACAGAGGGTGAGATAAGCAGGCTTAAGAGTGAAGTTTTAAAAAAGAAGGAGAAGGAAGAAAGGAGGAGGAAGGTCCTTTTAGAGATAAAGGAAAATCTGGAAGGCAAAGAAGTGATTTTGAAGGCGAAGGCAGGAAACAAAGGGAAGCTTTTTGGTTCTATTACAGCCTCTGAGATAGCTGAAGCTATCAAGAAAACTATGGGGATTGATATTGATAAGAAAGTTGTGGAACTCGCTTCTCCTATAAAGGAAGTTGGAGAGCACGTTGTTAAGCTTAAACTTGGTTTGGGAATAGAGACGGAGGTAAAAGTTAGGGTAGAGCCAGAGGCATGATAGAGGAGAGGGTTCCCCCTCAAAATATTGAGGCAGAGCAGTCTGTTTTAGGTTCTATATTAATTGATGGAGATGCTTTAGCAAGGGTTATAGAGATTCTACGCCCCGATGATTTTTATGAGCCCGCTCATAAGGTAATATACGAGGTTATTCTCGAGCTATTTGATAGAGGCAAGGCGGTAGACCTCATTACTGTTTCTGAGGCGTTACGAAAGGTAGGGAAACTTGACGATATCGGTGGTATAGAATACCTGACGGAGCTTATCCACAGTGTTCCTACCTCCGTTAATGCTGATTACTATGCTAATATAGTTAGGGAAAAGGCAATTTTAAGGGGGCTTATAAGAGCGGGAACGGAGATAGCCCGTTTAGGTTACGAAGAAGATAGGCCTACAGAGGAGCTCGTTGATGAAGCTGAGCGTTTAATTTTTGAGATAATGAGAAGAGGAGAAGAGACGGGCTTCAAACATATAAGTGGTGTAGTTTCTCCTCTCATAGATGAGATAGAAAGGAGATATAGCGAAGGTAGAGAGATCACAGGAGTTCCCACCGGATTTAAGGAACTTGATAAGCTTACCTCAGGTTTTCAACCTTCCTCTCTAAATATAATAGCAGCTAGACCCTCGATGGGAAAGACGGCCTTTGCGATAAATGTGGCTCTTCACGCTGCATGTAAGGAGAGAATCCCGGTTGCAATATTCAGTTTGGAAATGTCAAAAGAACAGTTAGCTCAGAGAATGCTCAGTTCGGAAGCGAGGATAGATGCCCAGAGGATAAGGACGGGATTTTTAGGAGACAAGGAATGGAGAAAATTGGCGGAGGTTGCTGCTCGCTTAAGTGAGGCCCCCATATACATAGATGATACCCCAAATATAAGTGTCGCTGAGATAAGAGCTCGCTCAAGAAGACTAAAGGCGGAGGTAAATTTAGGACTTATAGTTGTTGATTATCTTCAACTTGTTCAGCTTAGGAAAAGGGTAGAAAGTAAGCAACAGGAGGTTTCTGAGGTGTCTCGAGCTTTGAAAGCTCTCGCGAGAGAGCTCGATGTGCCCGTAATTGCGCTTTCACAGCTTTCAAGAGCTGTTGAGCAACGACAGGATAAAAGGCCACAGCTTTCCGATTTAAGAGATTCAGGGGCTATAGAACAAGATGCTGATGTGGTTGCTTTTATATATCGAGAGGAAGTTTATAGGCCAGAAGCGGAGCCTGGAATAGCTGAAATAATCATTGGTAAACATAGAAATGGCCCTGTGGGAACGGTTAAATTAAAATTTTTCAAGGAATATACTCGTTTTGAAAATTTGGCTCCCGAAGAGATAATAGATGCTTGACATAAGGTTAAATAAGGTTTATAATGAAGGTCAGAAAAGGTCAAAGAGGTGGTGGGGTATGAGCCTTGCAAATCACATAGAAGCTTATATTAAGAAGCTTTTGATGGAAGCATCAAGTGAGGTTATCCGCCTTCAAAGAAGAGAGTTAGCCCGACGATTTGGTTGTGTTCCGTCTCAAATAAACTATGTTATAAGAACTCGCTTTACGCCAGACAGGGGTTACATAGTTGAAAGCCAGCGTGGTGGTGGAGGTTATATAAGGATAATAAAAGTTGGCGTACCTACAAAAGAGTGCTTTTTTGAAAACATGGTTAATGAAATAGGGGAGGCTATCGATAGGACAAGGGCAAAGGGGCTTATATCTCGTCTTACCAACGATAAATTCATTTCCTTAAGAGAGAGGCTTCTTGTAGAATCTGCCCTCTCGGCATTAGATGAAATAATTGATGAGCTTGGTGACTTTCCCGAATACAAGTATAACATTGCGAGAGCTTTTTTACTTAAGAAGCTCCTTTGCTCTATTTCGGGGGGAGAAGGTGAAGATAATGATATGTCAGAACTGTAAGGCTAAGGAGGCTACCGTTAATATCACGAGATTTGTTGGGGGAAAGAAAGAGGAACTTCATTTATGTAAGGATTGTGCTGAGAAACTCTTAGGGGGAGGAGATTTCTTATCTTTCGACTTCTCTCTTCCAGACTTGCTGGGAACCCTTCTTAAGCCATCGCTTCCCTTCTGGGAGGAGTCGAGGCCTCCTTCGTTAAGATGTCCTAAGTGTGGTTTGAGTTATGAGGGTTTTCAGGAAATAGGAAAGCTTGGATGTTCTGAGTGCTACAAAACTTTCAAGAGTAAGCTTGTTCCTCTTCTTAGAAGGATTCACGGGAATACAAGGCATGGGGGAAAGATTCCCTTAAGGGCAAACGAAGAGCTTGCGCGCTTAAAAGAATTGGAAAGACTTAAGGAGGAGTTAAACGAAGCTATAAAGCGAGAGGAATATGAAAAGGCAGCGGAACTAAGAGACAAAATTAGGGAAATAGAGGGGAAGAAAGTATAGATGAAGGTTGAAGACATAAAGTTGGAGTGGTTAAAGGGAAAAGGCCCTAATTCTAACATAGCTGTGTCAAGTAGGATAAGGTTGGCAAGAAACCTGAAAGCTTATCCTTTCCCATCCGTCGCAAAAAGGTCGGATTTGGAGGGAGTAGTCAAAGAAATAAGGGAACTTCTTCACAAAGACCCTTATTTTAAGCCATTTTCGGTGCTTATGCTTGGTGAGTTGAGCCAGATTGAGCGTGAGGCCTTAGTAGAGAAACACTTGATAAGTCCCGATCATGCTAACAACGGCGATAAGCGATACGGTGCTTTACTTGTGGAGGAAGAGGGAGTTTTAAGCATGATGATAAATGAGGAAGATCATTTGCGAATTCAGTGTTTCCTCGGAGGGTTACAGCTTAGCGAAGCATGGAGGATCATAGATCAGTTTGATTCTATTCTTGAAAAGTATATAGACTATGCCTTTGATGAGGAATTTGGTTATTTGACCTCGTGTCCTACTAATGTGGGGACAGGATTAAGGGCATCGGTGATGTTACATCTTCCAGCATTAACCATTGCAAAGAAAATTGGTAGGGTTATAGAAGAGCTTTCTAAGCTGGGCTTGACTGTAAGGGGATTATACGGAGAAGGAACGGGAGCAATAGGCAATTTATATCAGATATCTAATCAAATAACCTTGGGTCCTTCGGAGGAGGAGGTAGTAGATAAGATAGAGAAGATAGCTTTAAGAGTTATAGAGGAAGAGGAACTAACGAGGAAGCATATTTTAAAATTGAAGGGCTTGGAGCTTGAGGATTCTATATGGAGAGCTTATGGTATTCTGAAGCATGCGCGGCTTATATCCTCAAAGGAGGCAATGGAGTTGCTTTCTAAGGTGAGGATGGGAGTGGATATGGGAATTCTTCCCGCCATTGACAAGAATAAACTTAACGAGCTGATAATAAAAATTAGACCTGCACACCTTCAGCTTTCTATAGGTAAGGAGCTTTCGCCTGAGGAGAGGGATAAGTTTAGAGCCGATTTGATAAGAAGTAGCTTTACAGGAGGTGAGAAATGATGTTTTACAATTATTTCACGGAAAGAGCGCGAAGGGTGATAAACAATGCAGCCCAAGAGGCAAAAAGCCTAAACCATGATTACGTGGGTACGGAACACTTGCTTCTTGGTTTGACGAAGGAGAAAGATAGCGTTGCAGCTCGTGTATTAGATAGTCTGGGAATAAGTTTGGATAAAGTTCGTCAAGAAATAGAAAGGATAATTGGTAGAGGCACTGAAAAGGTTGACATGGACCAGCTTCCCCTCACTCCGAGGGCTAAGAAAGTATTAGAGCTTGCCGTCAGCGAGGCCCAGTCGATGGGGCATAACTATGTCGGCACGGAACATTTGTTGTTAGGATTAATAAAAGAGGGAGAGGGGATAGCTGCTCAAATACTCATAAATCTTGGAGCCGATTTAGAAACGGTTAGAGAAAAACTGTTTGAAATGCTTGGAGGAGAAGAGGTCGGGAGGACGAGCGGTTTCGCTCCAAAGAAAGGAGTTTTTAAGAGGAGAGAGAAATCTTCTACTCCCACCCTTGATGAATTCGGCGTAGATCTTACGAGGCTTGCGGCTGAGGGCAAGCTGGATCCAGTTATTGGAAGAGAAAAGGAGATAGAGAGGGTCATAGAGATACTAAGCAGAAGAACGAAAAATAATCCCGTTTTGATAGGGGATCCAGGCGTTGGTAAAACTGCAATTGTGGAGGGCTTGGCACAAAGGATAGTTGCTGGTGAAGTTCCCGAGGTGTTGAAGAACAAGAGGATAGTTCAGCTTAATATGGCTAATATAGTGGCTGGAACTAAATATAGGGGAGAGTTTGAAGAGAGGATGAGAAGGATACTAAGGGAGCTTGAAAGTGCCAAGGATGTTATTCTTTTTATAGATGAGCTTCATACCATAGTAGGAGCAGGTGCCGCAGAGGGTGCGATTGATGCGGGTAACATGCTTAAACCCGCTTTAGCTAGGGGCGATATTCAAGTAATAGGTGCTACCACTTTAGACGAATATAGGAAATATATAGAGAAAGATGCTGCATTGGAAAGAAGGTTTCAACCTGTTATGGTGAATGAACCATCGGAAGAAGAAACGAAGCAGATTCTTCAAGGACTGAGAGATCGTTACGAAGCTCATCACAGGGTTAAGATAACCGATGAAGCTATAGAGGCAGCTGCCAAACTCTCTTCTCGTTACATAAAAGACAGATTTCTTCCCGATAAGGCTATCGATTTAATAGATGAAGCCTCTGCTAAAGTTAGGTTAAGGTCTACCCTTGAGCCCGATACCATTAAGCAACTTGAACAAGAGCTAGAGGAGCTTGTTAAGGAGAAGGAGGAAGCTGTTAAAAAACAGGAGTTTGAGAAGGCTGCTCAACTTCGGGACAAGGAGAGAGAGCTTAAAGCTAGGCTTGAAGAGGAACGTAAAAGATGGGTAGAAGAAAAGGGAAAGGGAGAACCTATAGTTACTGCAGAAGATATAGCTGAAGTTGTTTCGAGGTGGACGGGAATACCTGCTACTAAATTGCAAGAAGAAGAAATGGAAAAGCTCACAAAAATGGAGGAGCTTATCCATAAGAGGCTTATAAATCAGGAAGAAGCGGTTAGGGCGGTTTGCCGTGCTATAAGAAGGGCAAGAGCGGGACTTAAAGATCCTAAAAGACCGATAGGCTCTTTCCTTTTCTTGGGTCCTACGGGAGTTGGCAAAACTGAACTCGCAAGGGCTTTAGCGGAATTCTTATTTGGAACGGAAGATGCGATGATAAGACTTGATATGTCGGAATATATGGAGAAGCACTCCGTGGCGCGGTTAATAGGAGCCCCTCCGGGTTATGTGGGTTATGAGGAGGGAGGTCAACTTACTGAGGCTGTTAGGAGGAAGCCCTATTCGGTCATACTTTTAGATGAAATAGAGAAGGCTCATCCTGATGTATTTAACATCCTTTTGCAAGTATTGGAGGACGGCAGATTAACCGATGGTAAGGGAAGAACGGTAGACTTTAGAAATACCGTAATAATAATGACTTCTAATGTGGGCGCTGAATATATAAGAAGTCAGAGCTCCCTTGGTTTTACAAAAACCGAAGAGGAAGATTTCGAGAGGATTAAGGAAAGGATAATGGACACAGTTAAAAGAACATTTAGACCTGAGTTTATAAACAGGCTCGATGAGATAATAGTTTTCAGAATGCTTAAGGAAGAGGAAATTAAGAAGATAGTTGACCTTATGGTAGTGAAAGTAAACGAGAGATTAAGGGAGCAAGGTATGGAAGTGGAGGTTACAGAGAAGGCTAAAGAGTTCTTAGTTAAGGTAGGTTATGA
>LGFB01000245.1 GCA_001508835.1 bacterium 42_11 | reverse complement strand
GGAAAGGCGTGGTATGATCAGAGGAAGCTCTTTGCTGAATACCCCGTTGCCATACTTGGAACCTCAAACTGTGTATTGCTACCTGAGGAGTCTTATAAAGACAGGATGTTTACTACGAGCATCGCAAGGCTTCCCGGGGTGAAGTATATAAGCGGCTATGATTATACTGAGGTGATTGAGAAGGCAAAAACTTTGCCTGACCTGGAGGATAAACCTGGAACTTACAAGCTCAAAACAGGTTTTTCCACATCTGTGGTAGCCTCTCTTGTTGATAAGATAAGGGAGCTCGTTAATGCCGGTAAGATAAGACACTTCTTCGTGGTCGGAGGATGCGATGTGCCTTTCAAGAGAAACGAATATTACAGGGAGTTTGTTCAGAAGCTTCCTAAAGAGACGGTGGTTATCACCCTTGCTTGCGGTAAGTTTAGAATAAACGACCTTGATCTTGGAGAGATAGAGGGTATTCCGAGGCTGATCGATGTTGGTCAATGTAATGATACGATCGTTGCAATAGAGATTGCGGAGGCGCTTGCGAAGGCTTTCAACGTGCCCGTTACAGATCTTCCTCTCACGCTCGTTCTAACCTGGATGGAGCAGAAGGCGGTGGCGATCCTTTGGACTTTGCTTGCGCTCGGTCTGAAAAATATCTATGTTGGGCCAATCATTCCTGCGTGGGTTAACGAGGATATATTGAAGGTATTGACTACGGAGTTCGGTATAAAGGCTATATCGGAGCCTGAAAGGGATATAAATGAGATATTAAAGGTTTAGTTTTAGTAAGCCCCACCCTCTAAAGGGTGGGGCTTGGTTTTTAGAATTCGTATGCTCCAATATCGGGTTGCGCATCGCGAGGCTTATTTTCTAAATCTACTGTTGGGGCATCTTGCGTTGTTCCCGCATTAATTGCTGGGCTACCAGCTTGCAGGTGATAATCTCCCTCCGTTCCCCATGCGGGATTTACAAATAACGGATCGCCATAGATATTTCCGCTACCTAAGTTTCCAATGTTTGTAGAGTTATACTCGGTATTACCATGTATCAATACCCTTTGGCTTTGTGGCATGTAAAAAAGGTTGTGATCAGCTACCAGGGTGCTGACTTCGTTGATGTAGATAGGGCAGTCTGGTCCTCGCCCGCTGAATATCGAATTTCTGATGGTTAAGTTAACAGGAATGGTTGGATTATCATACTGAACATACATTATATAGTTGTTTCCCAATTCGTCATCAACGGTGACGTTTACGATTTCAAAGCGAGCCCTAACTTGTTCTCCTTGGTCAATTACGATGGCCGCCCAAGGGGTAGGTGTTGGGTCACCGTCGCCTCTGCCATAGATGAGGGTATTTTCTACACGGCTGTTATCTCCCCAGAGTTTTACTCCATCGCAAGAGTTGTTTGCAACGATGCACCTTCGAATTGTGGTGTTGGCTGCTTTTGAATCTAAGCCGTCTCCATAATTATGTTCCGCAATGGTATCTTCAATTATAATGGGTCCGTTGGAGGGTTCTATTCCGAAACCATCGGGACGGTCATAGGGGCGGTTTGAACCATCGCCTCCTTGATAGTAATGACCACTATAGGATAGTGAACACCCTTGTATAGTCACATTCTGCCATCCTCCATGGTCTCCTTGGGGTCCTCCTAAAGCTCCAAAACCACAATATTCTATACGACAGTTAATAATTTGCAAATCTTCCACGTCCTTTATATCCATTCCAAATTCATCTATGTGATGAATATACAGGTCTTGTAATAGGATATGAGCTGCTGGTTCATCAAGTATGCTTATTCCCTCTCGGAACCAGAGATCCTGTCCAGTAGCGGTATCGTCATGGGTAATTTCAAGGTTCTCTATACGAACATATTGAGCGCCAGAAAGGTCAAAGGCAGCTCTAAGGTTATTTCGTCCCACCAAGACTGGGCGATTTCCCTCTTCCCCTCGTATGGTGACCCAAGCGGAAGATGTTCCCGAATTTGGAATAATAACATCTTCTTCCTCCCTTAAGA
>LGFB01000244.1 GCA_001508835.1 bacterium 42_11 | reverse complement strand
GTTCATGTACCCTTTTGCATTAAAAAATGTAAATACTGTAACTTCTTTTCGGTTCCCCTTAATGAAGAGCTGGCTCAAAGATACTTAGAAAATCTCTTTAAAGAAATAGATTTTTGGAAAGAAAAGGTTAGTAATGAAAAGATAAAGACGATATACATAGGTGGAGGAACCCCAACCATATATGGGGAAGAGACTATCTCTCTCATTCTAAGGAAACTTAAAGAGTCGTTTTCCCTCATAGAAAACCCAGAGATAACCATCGAGGCAAATCCCAAAACCATAACTAAAGGAAAACTTGGCAAACTGAAGGAAGAGGGAATAACAAGAGTCAGCTTAGGAGTTCAATCTTTAAGTGATAGACTCCTTGAAATTTTAGGTAGACCCCACTCATCTTTGGAAGCCATCGAAGCGATAAAGCTTGTGAAAGAAGCAAACTTCCGTAGCTGGAATGTAGACCTAATCTACGCTATACCAACGGAAACCAAAGAAGAATGGAAGGAAACGCTTGAAAAAGTTCTCTCCTTTAGCCCTCCACATATTTCCATCTACAGCCTGATACTTGAGGAAGGAACTCCCCTCTACGAAAGCGTCAAAAAGGGGGTTTACAATATCCCTGAAGACGAAGGATACGAAAACTTCCTGTACGCGAAAAGGACGCTCGAGAAAGAGGGGTACATCCACTACGAGATCTCTAACTTCGCTATTCCAGGACACTTTTGCCAACACAATATAATTTACTGGAAAAATGAACCCTACATCGGGATAGGACCGGGTGCTTCATCCTTTTACGGAGGATGGCGATTTAAACGGGAGGAAAGCTTTGACTGGTTTCTTGGATACTCTGAGGTTATCAAGATAGACAAAGAAGAGGAGATAAAAGAGACCATATTTATGAATCTAAGACTGCTTGAAGGAATAAATAAGGAAGAGTTCTTCAGAAGGTTCGGCGTTAGAATAGAGGAAAAATACAAAGACGTTATAGAAAAACTCAAGAAAGAGGGTTTAATCAAAGAAACCAAAGATAGAATAAAATTAACAGAAAGGGGACTCCTCCTTGGGAACCAGGTTTTTGAAAGTTTCCTTTAGTTACCTTGGTCTACTAAGCGTGCTCTGGCTTAAGAAGGAAATATCCATAGCCTACATGCTTTATCTTCCCCTCTTAATCCTGCCTAAAGCTCAATGGGGGAAATACGGTATAAAAATAAAAGGCTGGAAATACGACTTAAAACTGTTCACGCTGGCGTCATTACTTTTTCTTCTGCCCTTTGCGATACTTTCCATAGAGCTATCTTTGAGCAAAGGCTTTAAAAGAATTCCGCTTACTTTCGTCCTCTATCAGTTCTTAGGCGCAGCACTGCCAGAAGAGGTATTTTTTAGAGGATACCTTCAAACGGAAATAAAGGAACTAACAAGAAATAAATGGATAAGCATCCTTTTAACTTCTCTTCTCTTTATGCTTGCACATCTCTTCAAGGGAATAAACTTTTTAAGTCTCGGTGTGTTTTTCCCTTCTCTCGTATTTGGTTACCTTCGAGAAAAAACAGGCTCTATACTGGCATCAATTCTTTTTCACGCGCTCTCTAATGTGATATTCTTTTCTTTATTCTAAAAGGGAGGTGAAAAGCCTTATGAAAACTGTAACTATAAGGTTTAAGGGAGTTGAACTTAAGGGAGTATTAAACGATACCTTGACTGCTCAGAAGATCTATGAAGCTCTCCCAATAAAATCGAAAGGAAATAGATGGGGACAAGAGTTTTACTTCAAGATACCCGTAACGATGGAATTGGAAAACGGACAGGAGGTAGTTAATAAAGGAGATATAGGATACTGGCCACCTGGAAGGGCAATGTGTATATTTTGGGGACCAACACCCGTAAGCCCACCTGATAAAATAATGCCTGCAAGTCCTGTTACCGTAATAGGGAAGATAGAAGGGGACTTAGGTTTACTAGACCAACTTAACGACGGTGATGAAATAGAAATAACAAAGGGATAGAAAGACAAGGCTCCCTCCTTTGCAAAGGAGG
>LGFB01000003.1 GCA_001508835.1 bacterium 42_11 | reverse complement strand
CATGCCGATAATTTTCTTTATATGATGTTCGGTGAAATTCCAAAATACTCTCACTTGTTTGAAAGGGCTCTTATTCTTCATGCGGAGCAGGAGATAAATGCTTCCACGTTTGCAGCAATGGTTACTTCTTCAACTTTAAGCGATATGTATTCTGCCGTGGTTTCTGCCATAGCCACGTTAAAAGGTCCCCTTCACGGAGGGGCAAATGAGCGGGTGTTAAAGATGCTGGAAGAGATAGGAAGCGTAGAAAATGTGGAGAGTTACTTCAATGCGAAGGTTTCGAGTAAGGAGAGGATAATGGGGTTTGGACACAGGGTTTATAAAACTTACGACCCGAGAGCGAGACTTATCAAGGAATGGCTTTGCGAAATAGATAAGTCTGAAGGAGTAGAATATTTGAGTGTAGCGTTAAAGTTGGAGGAGCTCGTTTTGGAAAGGTTTAAGGATAAAAAACTTTATCCGAATGTAGACTTTTTCTCAGGAATTTTGTACAATCATTTTGGTATCCCTAAGGACTTCTTTACGGCGATATTTGCGATGGCAAGGGTAGTGGGATGGACCGCTCATGTAATTGAGTACCGTCAGAATAACAGGCTTTTCAGACCAGTAGCGGTCTACAACGGTCCCATGAATCTAAGCTATAGGGAAGTTAAGGAGCGAATTAGTAAGCAGATGGCTTTATGATTATCCTTTAAAAAGCGAGGCGGTGGTTTCACTGGTGATAGAAAGAAAGTCGCTGAGGGATGAGGTCTTAGAGAAGGTAAAAGGATATATAGTAACTGGTCGGTATATGCCTGGACAGAGGGTAGTTATTGACAGCCTCGCTAAGGAGCTGGGGGTTAGTGTTACCCCTGTAAGGGAAGCTCTGCACTATTTAGCGGCTCAAGGACTTTTGGTCGTCGAACCTCATCGGGGCTTCTTGGTGAAGAAGTGGAGCAAAAAGGAGATAGAGGACCTTCTCTCTTTAAGGGCTTACTTGGAGAGACTTGCCGTTCGCCTTTTCATAGAAAGGGGGTATGAAGAATATATAAGCTCTCTTGAGGAAAAGGTGAGGGAGATGGGGATCGCCTTGAATAGCTCCAGCGTAGAGGAGATGAGTAAGTTTAATTCATGGTTTCATGAGATGATAGTCAGGGGTTCTGGTAATGAAGAGTTACGGCGTGTAATGGATTCCCTGAGCGAAAAGCTTGCAAGAGTTAGAATTCTTTCTATATCCTATCCCGGCAGGATTAAGGAGTCTTATGAGGAACACTTAAGCATCTATGAAGCTATTAAGAAAAGGGATGTTCCCCTTGCAGAAAGAAGGGTAGAGGAGCACATAAATAACATTTTAAAGATTCTCTTTAAGAGGTTTGAGGAAGGTTTAATTTAGTTTTATCCTCTTTAAGGCCACTAAGCTTGCCCCCACGGCTGATGATCTTTCGGTAGTTTCGGATGAGAGAATCTTTACCCGGATCTTAGGGAATTTTTCTTGAGCCCAGACATCGATCAGGGTGCCGAATATCTCCTTTAATGGGCTTTTCCCTCCCACAAACAGATTCACTATTTCGCCGGATTTAGCCATTTTCTTCAAATTTTCACTTTCCTCAAAGGCCATTATGTCCGTGCCTACAATAGCTCCCCAAAGAAAGCACTTTCTCTGTAAGGGTGTGCCTTCGCCCATTATATGAAGCAGTCTTATTGTAAAAAGGCTTCTTGTTAGCCCGTATTTTTGCGCCATTTTGAAGCCCTCTAAAAGGTATTTTTCTTCAATTAGAGGGAGGTCTAAATCCTCGACGGATCTTCCTATTAGTGTTGATGAGATTACTGCGTTTGCAAGCTCTCCCGCCAAAGTGGTTAGGGAACCTTCTATGCGGTTTTCTTCGTTTATGAATACAAACTTGGTATGGGAGCCTGGGAGAAGGATGATCCCTGGTCCGCTTATCTTTTCAAGCTTTATAATTCCTAAGCTTTCACATTCTTCGCCCCTCATTATATCTTGTGAGTTTATGCGTTCAATAAGTGATGGGGTTTCTTTATTTGATAACGTCTTTACACCGGGAATGAATAAGATGGGGTCAGGCCATATTTTTTCGAAAGTCTCTTCAATCACCCCTGAGGCTATTTCATCAATGCCTGCTGGCGCAATAACATGAGGAACTTCAAGAAGGCCGGCTTCCGATGTTATCATTCCTGAAGCGGTAACTCCCGCTATCTCTTCTTTCGATATTTGGTTTTCCCTAAAGATTCTTTGGATAGCTGTGCTTAAGGCTTCCTCCAAGGCCTCTCTTCCTTTTAACTTGGTATCCTTTGCCCCTATGCTTTCAGCAGTTTTGGCTACTATTGAAAAGTCACTCAATCTTATTAATCTAACCCTTGTATTGGTTGTTCCTCCATCTATGCAGATTAGAAATCCCTTTTTCATGTTTTCCTTCTCCTTTGACTTTCCGTTAATTTGGGTAGCACCGTTGTAGCTCTTGGAAAAACGGCTACCTTACAGTCTTGCCCGTGGCGAGAGATTGCCCTATCTATGGCTTCTTGTAGATTGTAAGCGTGCTCTATTCCCATCTTTTCAATTAACGAAGGTTCCATATTATGCGTTACTATTATTATTTTAGTCTTTTCTAAAGTTCTTACCCATATCTGGGCTCCCCATTGATCTTTGATGGGAGAGGAGTAACATTTTTCAATGATGGCTTCGGGTTTCCCTATGGACATTAGTTCGTAAAACTCAACATGATGTCCAACGCCTTCTGTTAATTCCATAGGTAAAATTATGGTTCCTCCATCTTTTATTATCCTGTCCTTCGTTCTGAAAACTGCAGAGGTTATCTTCGGTCCCTGATAAAGCACCCTGTCTAAGGGGTGACCAGTTGCAGTTATGGCTATATCACAGGGGTAGGGAAGCTCGACTTCTCTGAAACTTTGGGAAAGCTTAACACCTTTAAGCCAAGCCTTTTCTAAGTCTCCTCCAACAGCCCAGGCAAGCTTTTCGTCTTGGTTTAGGACAACGTTCAATATAAAATCAACTTTGATGGCTTTTGCAAACTCCATGGCGTCCTCATGTTGGGGATTACCTTCCAACACACCGTTTACCGCGGAAGGGTGGTCCATCATCTTTGCGTTGTGGTTATGCATAACGGCTCTTTCGCTTGCTAAACCTGGCATAATGCTTTTTCTTCCACCTGTAAAGCCAAACTGTTGATGTGGTTCTATATATCCGGTTAGTATGAGGGTATCTGTTTCTACTGCGATTCTGTTAACCTCTATAGGTGTTCCTCTGCTCGTTTTTCCTATCCTAATGAGATTTGAGCTATCTTTGTAGTCATGGTTCACCACTTTCACTCTTTCAACGATTTCTTCTCCGTAAAGGTCTCTTTGTTCTTGAGGTGTTAAACCTCGGTGTAACCCTGTTGCTATTAATATGGTTATATCCTCGTCTTTTACCCCACACCTGTTTAGATATTCAAGAAGAACGGGAAGCACCTCTTTGTAAGGAATGGGTCTGGTTATATCGCTTACGACTATGCATACCTTTCTATCTGGTTTAACTATGTGTGATAGGGGAGGGCTTCCAATAGGGTTTTCAAGGGCATTTATTATTTCAGAAGTCGGGTCCTTTGCTGGCTTTACCCCTGGTGCTTCATATATCCCCATCAAGTTCTTGATAGGGACATCTGCGCTGATAAAACCGTGTCCATATGGAACGCTTATTATCATTGGATTTAAAGCCTCCCAAACTCTTCAAGGAGATCCTCTAAGCTTTTGCCTTCCTTAATCCTTTTTCGGGTTAGCTCCTCTTGCTCTGCAAGTTTCTGTGCCTTTAGTAGAACCTCTTTCGCCTTTTCCTTGGGCACCACGGTTACTCCTATTTCATCGGCTATGATTATGTCACCGGGGTTAACTATAACGCCTCCGCACGATATAGGCACATTGATTTCTAAGCTATCGAGCCTACCGGAGTAAGGTGAATGGGTTGATCTTGGAGTGATTCCTCGAGAAGCGATGGGAAAGCCTAAATCCCTTATCTCATCGGTATCTCTGATAGAGCCATCTACGACTGCGCCTACAATTCCCTTTTGCATGCATAAGTTTGCCATGAGTCCTCCCCATACCGATGTTTCGGTTTCGCCTCGAGCGTCTACTACTATGACATCTCCAGCTTGAGCTACGGAAAGGGCGTAAAGAGGGTCTACGAGGTCTCCAGGATATAGTTTTACCGTCAATGCGGGTCCTACAAATTTTTTAGAGCGATCTATGAGCTTTATCTGGGAGTGCATTACTCCGCTTCTTTCTTGCGCATCTGCTACGACACAGCTTATGCTATAGGTGGGAAGGAGCTTCTCGAAACCTTTTACCACTTCCCAGTCAACCTCGGCGTGGGGGAAAATCTTGGGAAGGCTTTTCTTTTCCTCGCACATTTAAACCACCCTCTCTTGTATGGTTTAATAATCAAGCAGAAACCCATATTTCATGGGGTCCTCTGGATTTATTACTATTTGATTAAACCCTGTAATGAAAGCCTTTCCTGTTATTTCCGGTATAACGGCATTGTAAGGTCCCACCCTGGTTTCCCCTACCAATTCGCCTTTGAAGATTGTGCCAATGATGCTTTCATAGTAAAAGGGTTGATGGAGTTTGAGCTTTCCCTTTGCATAGAGTGTAGCCATTTTAGCGCTTGTACCGGTTCCGCAGGGAGACCTATCTATTTGACCTTTCCCGAATATGACCACGTTCTTAAGATCGGCATTAGGATTATCGGTTTCGTCATAGATCTCTACAAGGTCTATGGTTTTTATGTGTTCCCTTTCAGGATGCTGGGCTTTTACACGCTCGTTAACGGTTTCCTTAATGGCCATTCCTATCTTGATGAGCTTTTCAACGTTATGGGGTGTTATCTTGACGCCTAACTGTTTTGCATCTACTATTGCGAAGAAGCTTCCTCCAAAGGCGATATCGACTTTCACTTTGCCTATATGGGCTATTTCTATCTCCACGTCGGGCTTATATAGGAACGAGGGAACGTTTCTTATCGTTACCGATTGCACCGTATTATTTTTAACCTCAGCTCTGGCTTCTATGAGGCCTGCGGGGGTATCTATTTTTAAACAGGTTACCGGTTCATTTGCTTTTATTATGCCTGTTTCAATGGCTACTGTTACCGTGCCGATTGAACCATGAACGCACATATTTAGATATCCGTTACAATCCATAAATATTACTCCGAGATCTCCTTCAGGGGTTACCGGGCTTGTGATTATGGAGCCGAACATATCTTTATGTCCCCTGGGTTCGTGCATTAGGCTTTTCCTTATATGGTCCATGTTCCTTTCCAAAAGCTCTTTCTTCTCGGCCATTGTATTTCCTGGGATAAAAGGGATTCCTCCTATTACCACTCGTGTTGGTTCTCCCATTGTATGAGAATCTACAACATATAACATCTTTTCAAACCTCATTGGAGGTCACCTTTCTTTTGCCTGAATCTAAGGTTAGGCTTCTTTAGCACTTCTTTGTTTACTATATTCTGGGGGAGAACTCCGCTTAGCGCTCTTGCGACCTCAGTTGCTGCCGTTGTTCTTGCCTCGATTAAGGACTCCTCGGAGTAATACGCGGAGTGAGGGGTAATTACTATGTTACCGAATTTAAATATTGGATTAGTGGGTTTCCAATTTTTTTGCTTGGCAGGTTCTTCCTCAAGGTCATCTAAGGCTGCGCCTCCAAGCTTTCCTGAAGCTAACGCTTCATATAGGGCATCATTTTTTATTATAGGTCCTCGTGCGGTATTAACGATAAACGCACCATCCTTCATCATAGAAAAGGTTTCTCTATCGAACATTCCTCTCGTTTCCTCCGTTAGAGGAGCTTGTATAAATATTACATCGGCGTTCTTCAATAGCTCTTCAAAGGGAACCGGTTTACACCCTTCATTTTCTATCTTTCCCTTTTCAGCATAAGGGTCGTAAACTAAAATATTAAGTCCGAAGGGCTTTAATCTGTGGGCTATGGCTTTTCCTATCTTTCCGTATCCTATAATTCCTGCCGTCATCCCAGCAATTCTGTGAATTTTGTATCCGCATGCCTCCCAGTGCCACCTTCCTTCTCTAACTGCGCTGTCGTACTCTCTTATTCGTCTTGCCATTGTTAGAAACATAGCTACTGCATGGTCTGCCACTTCAGAGACGCAATATTCTGGAACGTTTGTAACTATGATGCCATTTTCAGTGGCTGCCTTCACGTCCACGATGTCGACTCCAACGCCGTATCTTGCTATTATGATGCAGTTTTTCATGTTGGATATAACCTTTTCGCTGACCTTCGCATATTCAACGAGTATGCCATGTGCGTCGTGGGCCACCTCGATAAGCTCTTCTTCAGTTTTACACTGAGCTCCTACGACCTGAGCTCCAATTTCTTCTAAGATGGGCGTTTCTATGCTTAAGTCCGGGTAGTCATAGTCCGTTATAACTACCTTATACCTGGGGCCGCTCATTTTCCTCACCACCCCGTTTTAGTTTATTTGAAAGTATGGCCCATTCTTCTAACGATAACTCCTCGGCTCTAACCGTTTCAGGGAGGGAAAGCTCTTTCAGTGCTTCTTTTATCGCCTCTTCATCAAATAGGCCTTTAAGATTGTTTAACAGAGTTTTTCTTTTTCTTTTAAAACCTTCTTTAACTATCCTGAAAAACAAATCTTCATCTTCAACTTTCCATTTTTCACGCGGGCTCTTGTAAGGAAGGAGTTTTAGAAAGGAAGATGTTACCTTGGGTTGAGGATAGAAAACTCGTGGGGGAACATCGAAGAGAATCTGAACGTCCGCATAATATTGAACTATTACGCTTAAGGCTCCTCGGGTTTTTCTCCTTGGTGGAGAAGCAATTCTTTCAGCTACCTCTTTTTGGAGCATAAGGTATAGCTCGTCAATAAGTCCCTGGCCTTTTTCAAGAAGGTAGAGTATTATTTCCGTTGCAATTCGATAAGGGAGATTTGCCACCACTTTGACTTCGTATTTTTTCTTTTCCCTTTCTAAAAAGGACAAATCTACCTTGAGGATGTCACCTTCTATAAGGAAAAAGTTTGGTTGATTCCACAGCACTTCATCTAAAACTTTACAGAGCTTTTCATCTACCTCAACGCCGACGACTTTTGCAGCGTATTGAGATAGCAGAAGAGAGAGGTTTCCCATTCCTGAGCCTATTTCCAATACGAAGGAATTTTTGCTGAGGTTGGCTGTCCTACATATTTTGTCAAGAAGCTGGGGGTCATAAAGGAAGCTTTGTCCTTTAGACTTGCTGAATCTGAATTTAACTTTGTGAGCTAAAGCTTTCATTTGCTTCAGGGTTAAATATCTCATGGCTCTCCTAAATAAAAAAGACCGGTTAAACCGGCCTTTCGTTTTTAAATTGAATGGTCGGGACGAGAGGATTTGAACCTCCGACCCCCTGCGCCCCATGCAGGTGCGCTAAACCAGGCTGCGCCACGCCCCGACCTCACTCTTAAATTTTATACCCTGTTTCCGCACAAGTCAAGAGGTTGTGGAGGGTGTTCGAAAAAAGGTTCTCTTTTTTTCAAGGGATGAGATATAACCTTTTTCTTGAAAAACGTCTTCTCACAAGAAAGAGGATAGCAAAGCCAGGGTATACTCCGGGAGCTTCGCTCTTCTTGTTTTCTTCATGTTCGATGGTCCTCATACCGCCAAGAGGAGAAGCGAATTATTGATTTTTAGAACACACCAGAGGTTGTGGATGTTTTATATATCTTCAAGGATTTTTTTCTTTCTTCTTTCATACTCTTCGTCATCTATTTCGCCTTTTGCATATCTTTCTGCTAACGTTTCTAATGCCTTGGATTTGGTGGTTTTTCTGATTGCTATTTCCCCAAACCTGAAAAACCATAATATGCCCATTACTATTAGGATTAAAAATATTATCATCATAAACATACCGAACCATCCTCCCCATCTAAACCATCCAGATCCTACCCAATCAAACCAGCAGATTTTGTTCACCCTCCTTTCATATCAGGCCTTAAGCAGTTTCGCATTTATTGCTACTATCACGGTGCTTAAGCTCATCAGAATAGCACCTATTGCGGGGCTTAGCAATATACCATAGGAGTAAAAGGTTCCCGCTGCCAATGGAATTGCGAACGCATTGTATCCTGTTGCCCAGGCAAGGTTTTGTACCATTTTTTTGTAAGTTGCTTTTGCTAAATCTATTGCCATAATAACATCTCTTGGATCGTTTTTAACAAGCACGATATCTGCGCTTTCTATGGCGACATCTGTTCCTGCGCCTATGGCAATGCCTACATCTGCTTGTATCAATGCTGGTGCATCATTTATTCCATCTCCTACCATTGCCACCGTAAAGCCTTCTTTTTGAAGCTGTTGAATTTTTTCGGCTTTTTCATGTGGAAGCACTTCTGCGAAAAAGCCATCGAGCTTTAGTTCGTCAGCCACCCATTTTGCCACTCTTGCGTTGTCTCCCGTAAGCATATATGTTTTAATCCCCATGTCCTGTAACTTCTTTATAGCCTCTTTAGATTCAGATCTTATTCTGTCTACTAATGCTATCATACCGATGGGTTTCTTGTCTATTACCAAGAAGACGGCGGTTTTCCCTTCCTGAAGAACTTTATCAACACGTTCGTTTTCTAAGTTAATATCGTTTTCTTTAAGAAAAACAGGACTTACAAGCAAAATTTCTTTTCCCTCAAGCGCTCCTTGAATGCCTTTGCCGGGTAGGATTTTGGATTCCCCTATTTCGAGGAGTTCGATGCCTCTTTCTTTGGCTTTTTCGACTATCCCTTGGGCTATTGGATGGGTAGATTTGCTTTCTAAGCTTGCGGCGTATTTTAAAATTTCTTTTTCGCTTAGGTCAGCAAGGGGTATTATGTCGCTTACTTCGAATTTGCCCTCCGTAAGGGTTCCAGTTTTATCGAATACTATAACTTGAAGGTCTTTTGCCTTTTCAAAGGCTTCTCTATTTCTTATTAGTATTCCCTTCTTTGCGGAAATGGCAGTTGATACTGCTACGACGAGAGGAACGGCTAAACCAAGTGCATGAGGGCATGTGATTACCATTACAGTGACCATTCTTTCAAGAGCGAAAACAAAGGTTTTCCCAAAGGACAGCCATGTTCCAAGCGTTAGAGCGCCAACACCAATCGCGATTAAGGTTAGCCAGAATGCGGCCCTGTTTGCTAAGTTCTGCGTTTTTGACTTCGTTTCCTGGGCCTGTTTAACCAGTTCTATTACTTGCATTAGATATGTTTCTTTACCTGTTTTTTCTATTCTTACCTTGATTGCTCCCTCAAGGTTTATTGAGCCACCTATAACTTTATCACCTGGTTTTTTGTAAATCGGTTTGGATTCCCCTGTTAACATGGCTTCATTTATACTGGTTTCTCCCTCAATTATTGTGCCATCGGAGGGCATTTTCTCACCCGGTTTAACAAGCACGATGTCTCCCTTTTTTAGTTCGCTGACAGGGATATCTTTAATTCCCTCTGGTGTTATGAGATGTGCTTCTGTAGGCATGAGTTTTATAAGCTCTTCTAACGCTCTTGATGCACCAAGGAGGGAGCGCATTTCTATATAATGACCGAGAAGCATTATATCGATAAGCGTCGCTAATTCCCAGTAAAAAGTTTTACCGGTTAGCCCAAAGGTAACTGCTGTGCTATAAAAGAAGGCCGTGGTTATCGCAAGAGCTATCAATGTCATCATTCCAGGGTTTTTCCTTTTAAATTCCTTTACCAATCCGTTAAGAAAAGGCCATCCACCATAGAAGTATACGCTGGCTGAAAGGGCAAAAAGTAGATATTTGTCTCCCCGAAAAGCAAAAGTAAAATTAAAAAGTCGTTGGATAAGGGGGGACAAAAGGAGGATTGGGACGGTTAGAATAGCTGATACTATTAGTCTTTTCTTAAAATCTTCCATCATCATTTTATGGTGTTCTTCGTGGGAGTGTTTATGGTGGGTATGTGTGTTTTCCTCCTTCGAATGTTTTTCATGAAGTTCCATATCCCGTCTGTGATGTTCATGTAGGTATGTTTTTGCTTCTTGGGTTATGTGGTTATTGTGCTTCATTTTTTAAAGGGAGTTCCAAAGCTATCTAAGAAGGCAAATTCTTCCATAGGTAAGCGAGCGGGCCTTTCCTTTTCTGCCAGGACCTGTTTCTCTGTCAAAGATGGTTTTATTTCGCTGGAGTGTTTCCCAAGTATTATAAGAGTTATAACTTCGTATTCTGGTGGTATGTTAAGAATTTCTTTTACCTTCTCTGGCGAATATCCTGCAATGGGATGGGCTACCAAGCCAAGTTCCGTTGCTCTGAGCATAAGGAGCCCTACTGACATGCCTACATCGAAGGCATAATATTGCCTCCCATCTTTAAGGTTGCAATCGAGGTCGGGCTTGCTACAGACAGCTATAAAGGCTGAGGCATCATAAGCCCATTCGTTTCCTTTGGATAGGGCTTCTCTCATTGCCAGAAGATTTTCTTCTTTAGTTACAAAAACGAATCTCCAAGGTTGATTGTTGAAACAGGAAGGAGCAAGAGACGCGCATTTGGCTAAATCGGCCAAAGTTTCTAAGGATATCTCTACCTTATCGAGTGACCTATAGGCTCTCCTTTCTTCAATAGCCTTTTTTACATCCATTCTGATATCACCTCCATTAGAAAAATTATAGCAGATTTGAAAGGCGTATGGAATGAAGTAAATAAATTTTTTTAAATGACTTTAGGATAAGCTTTTGCTTTTAATCATTAATTTTTACAAATTTGTTAAAGTGCTTGACAAGGATAATTTGTTGATATAAACTTAACTTCAGGGAGGGATGTTATTTTAGAGAGCCATTGATTTTCTTGGAGGAGATGGGAATGCTGTCTCTTTCGTTAGGTTTAGCTTTAATCTATTCTTACCCTGACATGCCAGCTATGCCATCTTTACCATTTTCTTGTGAAAAAGTGTAATATCGAGAAAGTTCATAGTGGGAGAGAGAAATCCCTCCCACTAACATTTTAAATAGATTGCTTAAAGGGGTGGTTTTATGGGGGGATGGATAAAGGAACACCCTATTCTAAGTTTTAAGCATGGCAGGAAAGTTAAGTTTTATGTGGATGGTAAAGAGTATGAGGGATATGAAGGAGAACCTATAGCTGCAGCTCTTCATGCGAATGGCATCAAGGTTTACCGAAGGAGCATAGGGTTGGGCAGACCGCGGGGATTTTTCTGTGCCGTTGGCAAATGTTCCTCTTGCTTCATGATCGTAAATGGAGTCCCTAATGTTAGAGTTTGTATCACACCTCTTAGGGAAGGGATGAGAGTTCAGACTCAGATGGGAAAGGGTGAGATACGTTGAAGGAAACGGAAATATTGATTGTGGGCGGTGGCCCGGCGGGATTAAGCGCGGCGATAGAGGCGGTCAAGGCGGGGGCAAAGGTTCTTTTGATAGATGATGGACTTAAGCTTGGCGGTCAGCTAATAAAGCAGACCCATAAATTCTTTGGTTCTAAGGAAGAATATGCGGGAACAAGAGGCTTTAAGATAGCGGAAATCCTGCTTAGCGAGCTTGAAAAATCCGGGGATAGATTTGAGGCCATAACGAATACAACGGTTACGGGTTACTACGCCGATGACGGCGTTTTTGGAGCTCTCACGGGAGAAGAGAAGTACTTTAAGGTAAAGCCTAAAAAAACGATAGTTGCAACGGGTGCCTATGAGAGAACTATACCTGTGCCAAACTGTGACCTTCCCGGTGTTTATGGTGCTGGAGCTGTCCAGACCCTGATGAATGTCTACGGTGTTAAGCCTGGTGAGAGGGCCTTGATGGTCGGAGCGGGAAATATTGGCCTTATAGTGAGTTATCAGCTTGCTCAGGCAGGGGTTAAGGTCCAAGCGGTTGTGGAGGCTATGCCTAAAATAGGTGGTTATTGGGTTCATGCTTCGAAGATAAGAAGAATAGGTATACCTATATATACCTCTCATACAATAAAGGAGATACACGGGAAGGAATATGTAGAAGGAGCAACCATTGTTCAGGTAAATGAGAGATGGGAACCAGTAGAGGGCACCGAAAAACATATAGAGGCTGACCTTATTTGTCTTGCGGTTGGCCTATCTCCTTTGATCGAGCTTTTATGGCAGGCAGGATGTGAGATGAGATATATTCCCGAGCTTGGTGGTTACGTTCCCGTAAGAGATAGGGAAATGAGAACTTCTCATCCCGATTTTTATGTGGCTGGCGACGCTGCTGCGATAGAAGAGGCTTCTACGGCGATGATAGAGGGTAAAATAGCAGGGCTTTGTGCAGCTAAAAGCTTGGGGTATGATATACCCGATTTTGAAGAGAAATTTAATGCTTTCTGGGAACAGCTTGATAGCTTGAGAAAAGGACCGGTAACGGAAAAGATAAGGCAGGGGCTTCCTAAAGCTATTGTGGGGGAGGCGTATAGGCATGCTTGAAAGGACAGGTGTTCCTACCCGTGAACAGATAAGGGGGGTAACACCTCCTCAGGAGATTTTAAATTCAAAGCCCGTTGTAATAGTGGAGTGTTTCCAAAGGATTCCGTGTGACCCCTGTCATACGGCATGTCCCACAGGGGCGATACTGGAGTTTGAGGACATAAATGACCTTCCCAAGGTGGATTGGAGCAAGTGTACCGGATGTGCCTTGTGTGTTGCTAAATGTCCGGGTTTGGCTGTTTTCGTTGTGGACATGACCTATTCGGATAAGGAGGCTATAGTCAAGATTCCTTATGAGTTTCGCCCTCTTCCCAATAAAGACGAGATTGTTGAATGTTTGAACCGGGAAGGAGTTGTAGTGTGTGAGGGAAAGGTAATCCATGTTTTTGAGCCTTTTAAGGATGGAACGAAGGTGGTCTCTGTCGTTGTTCCTAAGGAGTTCGCGATGGAAGTAAGGCATGTGAGGGTGGTGAGGAAGGATGAATAAAGAAAAGGATGTAATAATTTGCAGGTGTGAAGATGTTACCCTTGAAGAGATAAGGGAATTGATAAAAAGGGGTTATACCACTGTGGATGAGATAAAGAGGATTACTCGCGCTGGTATGGGGCCTTGTCAAGGTAGAACTTGCAGAGACCTGATAATAAGAGAAATAGCTCGCCTGACAGGTAAAAGGGTGGAGGAAATCCCTATGCCTACCTTTAGACCTCCCATTAAACCTATTAAGCTTGGTGTTCTTGCTGAAAGTGAGGATGATTAAGGATGAAGAGATCGGCTGAGGTAGTGATCATCGGTGGCGGTATTCAGGGGTGCGCTGTTGCCTATAACCTTGCGAAAATGGGGTGTAGGGATGTTGTCGTTCTTGAGAAGAATACTATAGCAAGCGGTTCTACCGGTAGGTGCGCTGCAGGAATAAGAGCGCAGTGGGGGACGGAGATGAACTGTCGCTTGGGTATAGCTTCTATAGAGATATTTGAAAACCTTTCAGAAGAGCTTGGAGCCGATATAGGTTTGCATCAAGGCGGTTACCTCATGATAGCTTACAGGGAAAGCGAGTTTGAACAGCTTAAAAGAAACGTGGCTCTTCAGAATAGCCTTGGTATAAAGTCGAGGGTCATTTCAGCTGATGAGGCGAAGGAGCTTTGTCCCCTTTTAAATACCGAGGGGGCGGTTGGATTTACCTACCACCATAGAGATGGACATGCTGACCCTCTTTTAACTACTTTCGCTTATGCCGAGGCTGCAAAAAGGCTCGGTGTTGAGATTTACAGTTTTACCGAGGCTGTTGGCATAGATGTGAATAATGGTAAAGTTAGGGGGGTTAGAACTAATCGAGGATTTATATCGACGGGTGTGGTTGTAAACTGTGCGGGTCCCTATGCGAGGGAAGTTGCAGCTTTTGCTGGAGTGGACATTCCCATATATCCTGAGCGACACGAGATACTTGTTACCGAGCCCATAGAGAGGGTTTCAAAGCCTATGTTGATGTCATTTTCTGGTAACTTTTATATTCAGCAAAGACCACACGGTAGCTTCATCATGGGCTACGGACCGGAAGAACACCTTAAGTCCCATGCTCTTAACTCTACGTGGGAATTTCTCGAAGGTATGGCAAGAAAGTTCGTAAGGCTTTTACCCCGCTTGAGCGGTTTAAGGGTCGTTAGACAGTGGGCTGGTTCCTATGAGATGTCTCCTGACGCTCAGCCAATCTTGGGCAGGGTTGAGGAGGTTGAAGGTTTTTATATTTCAGCGGGCTTTAGCGGTCACGGTTTTATGTTCGGTCCTATAACGGGAAAGCTCATGGCAGAGCTTATTTTGAGCGGAGAGACTT
The DNA here is from genome assembly GCA_001508835.1 of bacterium 42_11. GTDB lineage: Bacteria > Synergistota > GBS-1 > GBS-1 > GBS-1 > 42-11. Next base: position 3,815 of record LGFB01000003.1, on the reverse strand, counting down.
CAATCCCCATTGATATGCTCAGCTATAGAAGATTTCAAAGAGGGGAACTTATAAGGGAGCCTGCAGTGGTTTAAATCTTTCCTCTCTCTCGAAAGGGGGTGGTAGCTGTAAGCTAAGGCTGTGAGTCTATGGGAGTCCTTTGTGGAAACCCAAGGGAAAGGAGGTAACATCATGGAAAGATGGGGTAGTAGGTTTGGTCTCATTGTGTCAGCCATAGGGATGGCTGTGGGGACCGGTAATATTTGGCGTTTCCCCAGAATAAGCGCTGCAAACGGTGGGGGTTCTTTCGTTCTGGTTTATATCATAGCCTTCATCCTCTGGGCAATACCTCTTCTTATGGCTGAGGCGGTTTGGGGAAAGGCTACAAGAAGGGGAGTCATTGGGTCCTTCAAGGAGTTTTTAGGAGAAAAGTATACTTGGATGGGTGGTCTTGTTGGGTGGATTTCCTATGCTATTGCTTGCTACTATGCTGTGGTTATGGGGTATTGTGTTAGATACTTTGTGTATGCTTTAAACGGAGTTATAAGGCCGGGGGTTAATACGGAGTCTTTATGGAATAACTTTGTAAATTCTTCCTCTCAAATGATGACGTTCCATATTATATCTATGATCATTGCTACCATAATAATTCTCGCGGGAGTTAATAGGGGGCTTGAATTCGCTAACAAAATAATGATCCCTTCTTTATTCGTTATGCTGGTTATACTTATGGTTAGGGCTGTTACTTTGCCAGGGGCTTCCAAGGGGCTTGAGTTTTTGTTTACTCCTCATATGGACAGGCTTTTAATGGGTAAAACTTGGCTTGAAGCTTTCACGCAGGCGGCTTGGTCTACAGGAGCGGGCTGGGCCCTGCTTCTGACTTACTACGTTTATGCGAGGGATGATGAGGATATCGCTTTAAACTGTACTTTAACCTGTTTTGCTGATACTGCTGCCGCTCTTTTGGCAGCCTTGGCGATTATTCCCACCATATTTGCTCTTCACCCTGATCCGATGAAAGCGGTAGGTTCTGGGAACACCGGACTTGCTTTTATCCATCTTACAAACCTGTTTACCCAAATGACGGGTGGAACCGTGGTTGCTATTATCTTCTTCTTAGCGTTGATATTCGCGGCTTTGTCTTCTCTCCTTTCCATGCTTGAGCTTGCTACAAGAGTTTTAATAGATGCTGGTTGGACTCGCACCAAGGCGGCACTTGCCGTTGGAGTTGTTACTACCCTTCTTGGTTTACCCTCTTCTTACAAGGCATATATCCTTGAAAACCAGGATTGGGTCTGGGGTGTAGGATTACTTTTAAGCGGAATGTTCTTCTGGTATGGTGCCGTGAAGAAGGGAGTAAATGAGATTTACGAGAAATACATTCGCCCAGTTTCTGATATCGATGCTCCTTGGCTTTTTAAACTCATATACCTGTTCCCAGTTTGGTTCTTCATAATAGTTGGATGGTGGATATATCAGGCGATAACTTGGTATCCTGGAGAATGGTATAAGGTATTCCCTGTAAGCAAGTATACCTATACAGTTGGAACTATGCTGCTTCAGTGGGCCATCGCTTTCATAATAATCTATGCCCTTAACAATAAGCTTGCAAGCTGGGTTAAGCCTCTGGGTAATCCCAAGAAGTGAGGTGAGAATAGATGTGGGTCTTGATGATGGTCGTAGTGTTGCTTCTCGTTTTTGGAGGGCTTGGTTGGTGTATAAAGAAATCTTTTGAAGCCGAGGAAAAGAGGGCTTCAAGGTCTAAATAAAAGTTTAAGGGGAGCCAAAAACCTTGGCTCCCCTTAGTTTTCTATACTTCCATGTGTTCCGTGCGTGCTATAATTTCCTCTTGCAATCCCTTGGGCAGGTTAACGAAATAGTCGCTGTAACCTGCAACTCTAACCATGAGGTCCTGAAAATCTTGCGGTCTTTTCTGTGCCTCTCTTAAAACGTCAGCGCTTATGACGTTGAATTGGACATGGTGTCCTCCAAGTCTGAAGAACGTTCTTATAAGCTGGGCTAACTTGAATAGATTTTCCTCGCTTTCAAATAGATCCGGGGTTAATTTTTGGTTAAGTAAGGCTCCTCCTGTTTTATCCCAGTCGCATTTCGAAACGCTTCTGAATACTGCGGCGATTCCCTTTCTGTCCATTCCCTGAACGGGAGAGATACCTTCCGAAACGGGAAAACCTGCGTCTCTTCCATCGGGCGTTGCCCCCGTTACTTTCCCAAAGTATACATGGACGGTAGTTGGAAGGAAGTAAGCTCTTCTTTGTGCCCTTCTTGCAGAGGATGGAGGATAGCTTTCGATCATTTCTACTAAGGAGTCCACTAATCTTTTTGCTATTTCATCTGCGTAGTCATCATCGTTTCCAAATTTCGGTGTCTTTTCCGGGTTGCGAAGTATTTCTCTGAGAAGCTCATAACCTTTCCAGTTGTTTTGGAGGGCGTTTAAAAGCTCCTTCATTGAAAAATCCTTCTTATCGAATATATGGTATTTGATGGCAGACAAGCTATCGGTGACCGTTCCAAGGCCTACCAGCTGTATATACTGGGTGTTATATCTCGCTCCTCCCGCGTTGTAGTCTTTGGCCTTTTCCACACAATCTTCTATCCATAGGGACATGAATGGGACGGGGAGGAGCTTCGCATACAGGTTTTCTATTATATCATTGCCCTTCATCTTTATATCTAAGAAATGTTTAACTTGCTTTATAAATGCGTTCCATAGCTCTTCAAAACTATCAAATTGGGTAGGATCACCGGTTTCTATCCCTATTTTTTTGCCCGTTAGTGGGTCTATGCCGTTATTCAAGGTTATTTCTAATATCTTGGGTAGGTTGAAATACCCCGTTAGTATGTAACACTCTTTTCCAAAGGCTCCTGTTTCAACACATCCGCTTACACCTGATTTTCTTGCGTCCTCCAGGCTTTTGCCCTGTCTCAGCATTTTCACTATCACACCGTCGAAGTTAAAGAAGGGCGGCTCTCCAAACCCTCCTGAAGCCACTTTTAGAGCTTCTATCAAAAATCTGTCTGGGTTTTTATCGCTTATTAAAACGGCTGTATTAGGTTGTAGCGTCCTCATCTCTCCTAAAACTTCCAGTATTAGGTAGGATAGCTCATTTACCCCATCGTATCCTTCTTCCGTTAGCCCTCCCAGGTTTAGCTTTGAAAAATCGTTGTAGGTAAAGCTTTCTTCCGCCGTCACCCCCACCTTTGGGACTGCGGGCTGGTTGTTAAACTTGAGCCAGAAGGCCTGAAGGAGCTCCTTCGCCTTCTCTCTCGTTAGCCTTCCCTTCTCTATATCCTCTTTGTAGAAGGGGTATAAGTGCTGATCTATTCTTCCGGGATTAAAGGAATCCCATGGATTGGTTTCATAGGTGATACCTACATGTATGAACCAATAGTGCTGTAGTGCTTCCCAGAAGGTTCTCGGTGCATGAGCCGGAACCCAACTACATATCTCTGACATTTTCAGGAGCTCTTCTTTCCTTACGGGGTCTTCTTCCTCTTCTGCCAGCTTTTTCAACTTTTCCGAGTAACGTCTTGCATAAATGATGATGGCATCAGCTGCAATATCCATGGCTTTAAGCTCTTCCATCTTTTCATAATAATCGGGGTCACTTTCCTTTAGCTCTGACATCTTTCTTTTTATCTCCTCTTTGATGTCTAGTATTCCTTTGTTAAAGATCCTTTCTCCACCTGCCGTGTGCCCCGGCGATCTTTGCTCCATAAACTCGGTCCATACACCGGCTTCATAGGCATCCGTCCATTCCTTTGGAAGATTTTCAAAAAGGATATCTCTCATTGCCTTGCCCTTCCAAAAAGGTATG
>LGFB01000243.1 GCA_001508835.1 bacterium 42_11 | reverse complement strand
AAGAATGAAAAACTACTTATGGCTCTTTATCCTCTTAGGATTTTCCCTTGTTCCTATTCTAAAGGAAAAGGAAATATTTCTAACATTCGATGATGGCCCCATATCCCCATACACAATGGAAATAGCAAAAACACTTGAAGAAAACCAAGCCAGAGGGACCTTCTTCTTAGTTGGGGAAAAGGTTGTTTACTACGGAAAGTTTACTAAGGAGTTAGCCCAAAAAGGACATACGATAGGAAACCATTCCTTTAGCCACGAAAGCTTAGCAAAGAAAAACATAAAAGAGGGAATAGAAGATATCATAAGAGCTGAAATAGTCCTTGCTGAAAAAATCGGATATTTCACAAGGATTTATAGACCACCGGGAGGTCGAATATCCAAGGAGATAGAAAAAGCTCTTGACAGTCTTGGCTTTAAAGCTGTATTCTGGGACATAAACACCCTCGATTTTGAAGGAAGAAGTAGGTTCTCCCTAATATCCCAAATTCTACTGTTGGGTTGGGATAAAAGTATAGTCCTTATGCATTCTTGCCCCAGTACGGTTAAAGCCCTGCCAACTCTGCTTAAGCTCCTAAGACTTTTCAATTTTAAAGTCAAAGCTCTTCCAAAAGAAGAGCTTGAAGGGAAACTCCCGAATCACAAATCAGTCTCTATAACTCCTAATCAAGCTATGCTTTTAAAAACGATAGGAATGAGTGATTTTATTAGAAACGGAACTTTTTTGTTAGAATCTGCCGTCTCCTATCTAAGGAACTATGAGAAGTTTAAAGTAAGCTTGTCTACGATAAGAAGCCTCGAGAGAAAAGCACATGAACCAGAAGAAAAAGCCTTTTGGGAAAAGGAACGAATGAGAACAAAACTTTACATTAAGCAGTCTATCTTAAGGAGAAAGCTTTTGGAAAAGCTCATAGCGAATATATTATCACTTCCAGAAAAAGCTTATTAAAGGAGAAACCAACAAAGCAGGTAAGAAATCTCCAACTTTTATGTCCTTCAGGGCAAGAAGTCTGAAGCCTATAGCCAAAATCATTATGCCTCCCGTTGCGGTGAAATTACCCAAAATAAACTCTTCCTTTAAAAAGTACAGTTGTGACGCAAAAAGCGTCAAAGTGCCCTGGATAACCAAAACAGAAAGGGTAGAAAGTAAAACGCCAAACCCTAATGTAGAGGCGAGCATTATAGAGGTAACAAAGTCAAGCAAAGACTTCAGAAACAAAATTTCAGGATTACCCATCAACCCATCTTGAAAACAACCTAAAACTGTCATAGGCCCTACACAAAATATTAAGGTAGATGTGAGCCATCCTTTTACTATATCCTCTCTCTGAAGCTTTCTTTCGAAAAACCTTCCTATACCCTCTATCCTATACTCCAGATTACACCATGTGCCTATCGCTCCACCTATTACAAGAGAAAGTATAACTAATAGTAGCTCTTTTCCCTCAAAACCCATTTTTATACCTATGAGTAAGGTAGAAAGGCCTAAAGCTTGAAGCATGGCCGTTCTAACGTTCTCAGGTATCTGTCTTTTAAGAGCCAATCCAAGAGAGCTTCCCACAAGCACAGCAACCGTATTTACCAAAGTCCCTGTCAAAACTTAAGTTCCCTCCTCCCAAGAGGAAAGGTATTTTTTCTGTTCGGGAGTAAGTTCATCTATCTCTATTCCAAGGGACTTAAGCTTAAGGCTAGCAACCTCTCTATCTATCTCCTCAGGAACAGAATAAACCTTCTTTTCCAAACCATACCCTTCCTTAACCAGATATTCAACAGAAAGAGCTTGATTTGCGAAGCTCATATCCATAACGGAAGCAGGATGCCCTTCAGCAGCAGCAAGATTTATAAGCCTACCCTCGGCTAAGAGATAAATTCTTCTTCCATCCGGCATTTCATATTCATCCACAAGCTCTCTAACCTTTCTTTTAGAAACCGCCATTTTCTCCAGAGCCGGGATATCTATCTCCACATTAAAGTGGCCCGCATTACACAAGATAGCCCCGTCCTTCATAAGTTTGAAATGCTCTTCCCTGAGGACATTCATATTTCCTGTGACAGTGCAAAAGATATCCCCTATCTTCGCTG
>LGFB01000242.1 GCA_001508835.1 bacterium 42_11 | reverse complement strand
TGTAACGCTTCAATTTGCTCCCAAACCTCTGGTTTGGCATAATCCATATCTAAAGTCAGAAGGGAACGGGAGAGGACATAACCATTTCTGCGTTTTCCTTCACGAAGGGCTCCTCCCACAAATCCTCCTACATCTTTTATTGAGTCCTGTTGAGCGCGACTCATTTTTCGGAACTCAGATACAGTTTCTGTTGTTCGTATGGTAGATTTAACTCGTGAGATAAAGTCCTCCCATGTGATATCTTTGTTCTTCCACTTTTTATCCATTCGGCTGTTACCGATTGCAATTTTCATAAACTGTCAACCTCCTGTAACTTCTCATTAAAATATCTGATCAACTGTTTACGTTTCTTTGCTTTTTCAATTTCCTGTGCCATCCCCTTTGAAATGGTGTCACCAAATACCCATAGTTCATTACATTTAGCGAGTAAAACCATATTCATAAACATAGCTAGTTCCCGCTCCTGTGGAATGTCATCATCCATAAACTGAGGAAATAGCAAGTGAGGAGCAAGAGGAATACAATTTCTCTCCAGTGCAAACCTACAGAAAGTTCGTGCCTTTTTTACATTTATATCAATATCCCCTGAATAAGGAGAACAAATATATACAAGAGGTTTAAAGGCAGAATTTCTTTCTGCCTTCTCCGCTTTAATAACATTAGTAATTGCAGCATAAGGAGTAGGATCATAATAGCCCTCGGAATTAAATTTACTTATGGTCATAGCATTCTTCCTCTCTTACCTTTTTGCTACATTCACTGCAATAAATAGATGTGCTATATAAATCTCCCTCACCATCTGCAAATACTTCTGAAAGGTCAACATTTACTTCACATTCACAACTTGGGCAAATGCAAAATACATTTTCATCATTTATTTCAACCACTATTTCCATAGCATCGCTAATTTTTTCTTTAACATAAAACATTGATTTTTCCCCCTTTTATATTTCCTTGTTCTTTAATTTTGTAACGTACCATTCAAGGTAACGCTTACGCTGCTCATAATCAGGTACAGCTACAAGCAAACCTACATCAACTTTTTGTAGGGTTTCAAGCATACTTATTTGCTCATCGCTCAGATATGGTCTAATGCTTTTCCCTTTTTCTATTCCGTTTACCAGTCTGAACTGCTTTGCTGACATTCCAATTACAATGCGGTTTAGCATATCACACTCATTACTGAAGTGATAAGGTTTAGGATTGTCATGCAGTAGCTTGATGTTTTCTGTCAGTAAAGGGAACTCCTTACGAGCCGAAACAAGAGTTTTAATGAACTGCTCCATTTCATTAAAGCGTTTGATGTATAATTCTTTGAACTTCATTGCTTTCTGCCCTGTATATCCCATGACCAACATAGTGAACCCATCACGGGTCATGGCATAGGCCTTTTGCTTTCTGTTCCAACCATCTGTATATGAGATTGGCTCAAAATTGAGCCGAGCAAATTCTTTACTCAATCCAGATTTGGGGTCAGTGATTTTGGCAATGTCACGAAGGACATTTTTATGTTCTTTTTCAAAACGCTCTGCCACATATAGGCTATCTACTCTTGCAGTATCCTTTCTGTCAGCGAAAATTCCATATTTGTCCTTGGGTATCAATTCTTTCATAAGAGAACCTCCTGCTTATAGTTGTAGAGCAATAAAACATGCCCTCAGCTATAAGCAAAAAAAGAGAAGGCATCGAACCCCCTCAACTTAATCTTTTTTATAAAAATTACATTCAAACCCATCTGCACGAAGCAAAAGTCCCTGAGCCCAAGGCGGTGTTTGTCCCATAAGAGCACAAATATCTGGAACGGATGTTTCTATTGGAACCTCCAAAACTACCTCATCATGGACATGCATTACAATATCAAAACCATTTTCATTCAATCTTCTCATGGCATAGCAAAGAATATCTCTCGAAATAGCCTGGACGATATTCTCTACAAACTTAGGGCCATAACTTTCAATACGCTCCCATTTCTTTGTGCCGCCAACACCCTCATAAGTCACTGCTTCACTGCCAAAGCTGTTAATACCTATTCTTGGCTTGACATAAGTAAGTTGTCTGCCAGAAGGAAGCCATATTAAAA
>LGFB01000241.1 GCA_001508835.1 bacterium 42_11 | reverse complement strand
CTAAGGGAAGCATCCTTCAGCTTGATATCAGCAGAAGCGTCTTTTAAACCATAAGATATAACTGGAGCTTTAGAACACCCTTTCATAAAACCGAAGCTCTCGTCATCGGCATTTAAAATAGATGCTTTTTTAACCATCCTAAACAATTTTGCTTTTGCGTTCCTATAGTTTTCAAAAGTCCCATGAAAATCAAGATGTTCGGGCGTTATATTAGTGAACACGCCCACATCAAAATCTAAAGAATCCACACGATGTAACTCAAGAGAGTGCGAAGAAACTTCCATAACAAGAGAATCATTCCCATACGTTTTCCCCTCATTTATAAATTCCATAATATCAGGAGCTTCAGGCGTGGTTCTTGAAGCAGGGATCAGTTTGTCTCCAAATTTATACTCTACAGTACCAAATAACATCGGTTTATACCCTGCCCTTTCTAATATAGATTCGATTAGAAAAGTAGTAGTGGTCTTCCCATTGGTTCCCGTTACCCCTACACATAAAATGTTCTCAGAAGGATTTCCATAAACCCACGAAGCAAGCCAAGGAAGGACTTCCCTAACAGATTTAACCTTAATTTGGGGAATATCACAATCACAAAATCTCTCCACAATAGCAGCCACTGCCCCTTTTCTCTTTGCATCCTCTATATACAAATGGCCATCGGTAGAAAAACCAGGCACACAGGCGAAAAGATACCCCTCTTTCACTTTCCTAGAATCATGAGTAATACCTCTTACATTTTTTGCCAATACATCACCTTTTACCTCTACATTTCCAAGTCTATTAACTATCTCGACTAGCTCCAATATTTCTCACCTCCAACCATAAATATCAAGGATGGTTTTCCCTACCTCTGCAAAAACAGGAGCAGCAACCTCTCCACCATAGTATTCTCCACTAGAGGGTCTGTCAATCGCTACTAAAACCGTCCATCTAGGATCTTCTACAGGGAAATATCCAACAAAAGAAGCAACATACTTACCCTTTACATATCCTCCCTTTTCCGCTATCTGAGCAGTTCCAGTTTTACCAGCAACTTTAATTCCAGGGATTTTTGCTTTCCTGCCTGTACCATTCTCAACCACTTCTATAAGCATCTTCTCGAGCATCATACATGTATCTTCAGATAGAACCCTTCTATACTCAGTTCTCTTTACTTTGCGCACTGTCTTACCGTCACTTCTGAGCTCTTTAACCACGGCAGGTTTAAGCAAGAAACCCTTATTCGCAATCGCATTCATAGCACAAACAGCTTGAATCGGAGTAACTCCTATACTTTGCCCAATTCCTATAACAACTCTGCTTAAACCATCCCAGTAATCAGGTTCCCTTAGAATACCTTTTTCTTCACCGGGAAGGTCAATGCCTGTATAACATCCAAAACCAAAGGCTTTTAAATATTTATAAATAAGATCCGGCGGTATCTTCGCCGTCAACTTGATCATCCCAACATTGCAGGATTCCTTTAAAACCTCCGATAGGGTCAATTCCCCATGTGCCTTGATATCCCCCACCCTTTTGCCAGCATAGACAATATACCCTGGGCAAGAAAATTTCATTGAAGGGTAAGCTATAGCTTCCTCTAAAGCAGTAGCTACTATAAAGGGCTTCAATATTGACCCAGGTTCGAAAATCCAGGAAACAGCCATATTTCTTTCTCTATTCGGTGGATAGACAGCCATTACCAGAACCTCGGCTGTCCTTGAATCCAGAACTATAATACAACCTCCTTGAGCTCCATGCTCGATAACAGCCTTTTTTAACAAATCCTCGCAGAAGGATTGAAGAACTACATCAATCGTTAAAATAAGTTCCCTTCGAGAGCTACCAAGAGGAAGCTCCAATAATTTTTCATCAGGAATCGCACCTCCACCTGCATCCCTCTTTAAGAATATTTCCCTTCTATCGCCCATTAGAAAATCATCATAAGCATACTCTATACCCGCCAACCCCTGATCATCCACCCCTGTAAATCCCAACACGTTCAACATTAAATCCCCATTAGGATAAAATCGCCTATTCTCTTCAACAAAACCAAAACAACGCATTCTAATTTCCTTCAACTTGCCTCTTATTTTTTCCGCTA
>LGFB01000240.1 GCA_001508835.1 bacterium 42_11 | reverse complement strand
CCCAATTTATCAAGGGCAATTTTATATCCATCTACAATATAAACTTTCGCATTCCTCCGCTTGACAAAATCTGACATTAATTCCTTACCAAGCTTAAGCATTTGATCCCCATTTAAAATAGCAACCCCCCCTTCTCTTAAAAAGGGCAGGTTCATTAACCCCTCATTCCAATCAAAGGAAAGAAGGATATCCGCTTCTCCCTTCATAACAAGAGGGCTCGCGTAATCTCCAATCTTAAGATGAGAAACCACGCTCCCACCCCTTTGAGCCATACCATGAACCTCAGAACCTATAACATTAAGTCCCTTTGAAATGGCATGTTCCCCTATTATTCGAGTAGCCAATAATATCCCCTGGCCACCTATTCCACAAAATATCATTTGCATAGCTTACTCCTCCTTTATAGCTTTCGTTGGGCAAACTTGGACACAGACCCCACAATTTATACAAAAACGGGGATCTACAAAGGCCTTTTTGCCTTCCTCATCAAAACCCAACCCAGGACAACCAAACTCACTTACACAATATCTGCAACCTGTGCAAGTTTCTTTATCCACATAAACTTTCTTATCATAACGCTTTCGCTCAAGAAGCTTACAAGGATGTTTCGCAATAACCACAGCTACTCTTCCATTGTTCCTAACGTATTCCCATGCATCCTTTAGGGCAGAAACTGTGTCGCTCACATTGTAGGGATTTACCACCTTAACAAAGTCAACTCCACATCCTTGTATAAGCTTCAAAAGGTCCACCCGCTCACCATCTTTCATCAGGTTAATCCCGAACTCAGGGGTTGGCTGACCTCCAGTCATCGCTGTAGTGTGATTATCCAATATAAATAAGATGAACTTATGTTTATTATAAACCGCATTGATAAGTCCAGGAACCCCCATATGATAAAAAGTAGAATCTCCGATGGTTGATACGATGGGAATATCATCTTCTAAAGACACGCTAAAACCAGAACCCATTGTGACAGCTCCACCCATACACATAACGCTATCCACTGCCTTTTGATTTATACCTAAAGTGTAACATCCTATATCACTAGGGTAAACTCCCTTTGGAAAAGCCTTTCTCATGGCAAAGAATGAAGCACGGTGAGGGCAACCCGCACACAGTATAGGTTTCCTTACCCTTATACCTAAGGAAGATAGCGCTTCATCATAATCGCTCGGGATTTGAGGTACTGAGATATCAAAAAACTTTGCCATAACAGAAGCTATAACTTCAGGCGTTAGCTCTCCAGATGAAGGAACTACTTCGTTCCACTTACCCAACACTCTGCTCCTATCAGGAATCTGAAGCTCTACAACAGGATATGTCTCCTCAAAAACTAATACCCTATCACAGAGAGACAGGAACTCCTCCAACAACGTTTCATCCAGCGGGAAAGCTCGTCCTACCTTCATCAAGGGAATATCTAAAGAATAGTTATTAACAATATCTTTAGCTATTGCATAGCTCACACCGCTCGCTATTATACCAACTTCAGCCTTTTTAGGGCTTTCTATCCATGAAAAGATATCCCTCTCCTTACTAATTTCTCTTATTTTCTGATTCAGCCTCTCATGATGTCTTCTTCTTATGGCAGGCAAACAAACCCATCTTTCTGGGTTTTTAACGAAGTTACCTTTCCGCGGGCTAAAATCGATGCTTTCAATAGGAACATTCTGCCTCGCATGGCAAACTCTTAATCCAGGCCTAAGCATTACCAGAATATTATATTTTTCAGACAAATTATATGCAAACTTCACCATTTCCTTAGCTTCTCTTGGAGAAGAAGGGTCAAAAACAGGAACTTTAGCCATCATAGCAGCAAATCGACTATCCTGTTCCGTTTGAGAGCTATGAGGACCTGGATCATCAGCCACAACAACCAAGAATCCTGCAGCTATGTCGTTATAGGCTACACTCATAAAGGGATCATAGGCAACATTGAGTCCCACCTGCTTCATGGTTACCGCCGCCCTTTTACCCGCAAAGGAAGCTGTTGCAGCTATCTCAAAAGCAACCTTTTCATTAACACACCACTCAACAACAGCAGCATCTATACCCTCTTCCTTATAGAAATGGGCAACAGCGGGAAGAATTTCAGAAGAAGGCGTTCCAGG
>LGFB01000239.1 GCA_001508835.1 bacterium 42_11 | reverse complement strand
CCATGCTATTCTTAAAGGCATTCGCCATATCTAAGTTAGAAAACCACCCCAAAGAAACTCCCACAGGAATTAAAAAGAAATAACTCACCAATGCTCCTAAGAACCATGTCCCCATATATAAAGGACCTATCACATACCCTATACCTAAAGCCATTGGAGATAACCACGCACCGAAGAAAACATTTTTAGAGAAAAGCCACTGAGATGTAAGAGCCGCTGGAACAAGACCAAATTGATCCCTTAAAGCGGTAAAAAGCGCTGCTCCTCCCAAAGAAGAAAATAAAATTTTTCCCTTCCTACCACCCTCATCTCCGGCAATAAGCGTCTGGGAAGCAGCTATTCCCATTGGGAAAGGAAGTTTCTCAGTCTCTATAAAATACTTTCTTATAAGCCCTGTAAATACGACACCTAAAGCGACGCCACATAAAGCTACTACAATCAAGCTCGTAACATTTACTTGAGCATCAGGTTTTACCATCCATATGCCAGGAACAGTAAAGGCTACACCACCAGCTACAAGACCTCCTGCAGACATGGCAGTATGAGTTACATTGATCTCATTTATGTTCGTACTACCCATAGCTTTTAAAATAGTTAAAGAAAGAATAGCAACAAAAATGGTTGGCCAAGGTAAAGCCCCCATACGAAGGGCTACATAGGTAGAGCTCGCAGTTATAATCACAGCACCAACAGCCCCAATAACAATACCCCTCAAGGTAAGTTGCTCACCAAAGCTCTTAGCATACCGAATCTTACCATTTTCTGAATTTGCCATCTTTAATCCTCTCCCAACAATTTTAAGCATTCCTTCAAAATATCAAAGGCTTTCTCGAGCTCGCTCTTTGATATAACAAGAGGTGGTTGAAATCTAATAACATTACCGTTAACTCCTCCAACACCAATAAGCAATCCCTTTTCCCTACAAAGATCCCTTAACCTTTGAGCCTCCTCCAAAGCGGGAGTTTTGTTTTCATCTTTGATGAGCTCTATTCCTATCATTAAGCCCTTACCTCTAATATCGCCTACGAGCTCAAATTCATCCTTTAGTTCCATAAGCTTTTCCATAAACCATTTGCCTTTCTCTTCCGCTTGCTGGGGAAGATTCTCGCGAAGCATAAAATCAATGTTTGCCAAAGCAGCAGCACAAGAAACAGGATTTCCCCCAAAGGTACTCAAGTGGTCCCCCGGCTTAAAGGCATTCGCAAGCTCCTCTCTCGCTATGAAAGCCCCCAAAGGAAAGCCATCAGCTATTCCCTTAGCCATGGTCATACCGTCAGGCTCAACACCATAGTGTTCTATGGCAAACATCTTTCCCGTTCTCCCAAAACCGCTCTGAACCTCGTCAGCTATGAAAAGAATCTCATACCTGTCAAGGATAGCTTTTATTTCCTTAAAATACTCCGGTGGAGGAACTATAATTCCTCCTTCACCCAACACTGGCTCTGCAAAAAATGCGGCAACACTACCGCTTGTGTTAAATCTTATAACATCCTCAAGAAACTTAGCACACCTTAATTCACAATTAGGATAGCTAAGACCGAACGAACAGCGATAGCAATAGGGAGCAGGAATAAACGTTGTTCCCGACAAATAGGGACCACCATTCCTTTTTCTACCCATGTTACCTGTTATACTTAAAGTTCCTACAGTTCTACCGTGAAAAGAACACTGAAGAGCTATAAACTCATACTTCCCCGTAAACTGCTTGGAAGCTCTCATGGCAGCCTCGTTAGCCTCAGCTCCGCTATTAGAAAAGAAGGTCTTTTTTAACCTACCAGGTGTAATTTGGGCGAGCTTCTCAGCCAAATCAGCCACAGGCTTTATATAGTAAACATATGTGCAAGCATGTATTAGCTTTTCCATCTGTTCTTTAGCAGCTTTTATAACTTCCTCATTGCAATGACCTGCATTAACCACAGCTATCCCCGCAAAGCAATCTATATACTCTTTCCCATCCTCAGCGTATATCACTGCTCCTTTAGCTCTTTCAATAACAACAGGCTCAATGGCTTTAACCATGCTCGTATTAACATACTCCTTATATTTTTCTATAGTCCTCATCCTTATCCCCCCTTAAGAAGTTTAATATGCTTAAGGCATAAATTGTGGCTGTATC
>LGFB01000238.1 GCA_001508835.1 bacterium 42_11 | reverse complement strand
CACCTCCCCATCGAAATGTTACCTTTAAGCTTATATCAATTCAGCGTATTTTGCAACTATCTCCATGAGCTTTACCAATCCCCTTATCGCAATTCTCATTCGATCCTCAATGAGATCTCCATTTTCATCGGTGGTTCCAAGCCCGGGAGAGATGAAAATATTAGCATCATATGCTATAGTTGGAATGATGCCCATTTGAGATAGACCGCTTTGAAGTATATTGGTTCCAGAATACATATCCTCTATCGAGAATATGGGAAGGCCGATACCATCAATCCAAGTCCTATCATAATTTATTTCAACTGCACCGGAATTATAGCTTTTAGCGAACTTAAACTCCTTCCTAAGGTTGGGATGAATATTTCCAAACTCCTCTATGGTTATCTCATACAACCTGTCAACCATCTTTATGAACCTATTAGAGTTATCGAGCAACTCTTTTAATGCTGCCGTTAATCCCACGAGGGCCTCTTTACCGGGGTCAAAGGTAACATAAGCAGCCTTACCGTAGGAACCCGTGGTCCCCCATCTATCCCCATGAACCCCTAAGGCCCTTCTTAAAGAAACCATGATATCCTCTCGCCCTATGATTAACCCAACGGTGGGAGAACCACTCGCCTTGTCCATGCTATAGAGTATGACATCTCCACCTATCTTTCTTAAATCAGCGCCGATAAAAGGAACTCCCCACGCATTATCAAGTATGTAAGGAACATCGAAATCTTTAGCCAAAGAGGCGATACCCTTTTGTAGAACGGGGGTTCCATCTTTATCCTTGACCCCATAACCATAACCGGGAGTATCGTAAGCGAGAGAGCTAAAACCGCTCAAGAAGGGAGAGTGTCTCTCCGCAATAACTTTAATTCTCTCAATCGAGCTTTTAGGGTCAACTCCGCTTAACAATACAACAGGATGATACTTTATTCCATGAACTTCATACCTTGCCCCCACGAGGGGCACATAAACCACATCCACATTCTCAAGTCTCTTGCCATAAAATCCAAGCTCCCCGGCCGTGCATCCCCTATCGGCAAAAATATCCTTGTACTTAGGAGGAAATGGCCTACCGTATCCACCCTGATGATGAAGGTGTCTTTCATAAGGAGCTATATAACGGGACCTATAGTTATATCCTCTACCCTGAAAAGGAGGACTCACTAAAACATCGAAACACAGCCATAAGGCAGCTTCACAGGTATTAACGGCCAAGGCATCATATTCATCTCCATAATAGCTCTTTATTATCTCCCTCAACTCCTCGTCATAAACCTTGTTAGGAACAACCTCCCTTGCCGCATCATCCATAACCTTGGCCACCTTACGAGTTAAAAGCCCATGACAGCTGGATATGGCACCCGTTAATCCAAACTTCCCCCTTATCTCCTTAGGTATCCCTATTTCATCCGCAACCCTCCTTGCCTCCTCGTATATCTTCGGGAGGCTCAGCTGAAGATGCTTGTAAAGTTTGAACTTAAACCTGTTACTCATCGCTCCATTCCTCCCCCCTAAAGACAACCTCAGCCTCTAAGGGCAGCCCCCTCTCCCTGCCCGTTAGAGGCTCTCCCCTAAACACCATATTTATATGATTGGGGAAGTGAGTCTCATCAAAGCCAAGCAAAACGCCAACCCTTTTTCCATCAATCCATAGCTCATCCCCGACCTCCAAAATCCCACCCTGTAAAACCTCCCAAAAACCCACATAGACGGCGTTATTCACGGTTTGCCCTGGTGAAGCATCCTCCTGCGTGACTATTATTTCATGGATTTCAGAGGCCTTAACAGCCCTCGAGCGGGGCAAAATGAGCTTTAAACCCCTATCCATGACCTTCAGGTCCAAAACGGCAACAAGCCTGCCCTTAGGACTCCTTTTAAGATAAAAAGGACTCCTATTTAACCTCTCATAAGGCTCGGACACCAATCTCGCTTACCCCCCGATTTTCAAGATATGCGAAAGCATTCCTTACATGGGTAAAGGCTGAGGCATAAGCTCCTTCCGGGTCTCGATTTTTAATTGCCTCGAAGATCCTCTTATGCTCCTCAAAAGAATCCTTAAGCCTGCCCAAGCAGCCAGGGCTTCCAAGCCTGTAAAGTCTCATAAGCTCCCTCATGTTAGAAAGCATTTTGAGCAAATAGGGATT
>LGFB01000237.1 GCA_001508835.1 bacterium 42_11 | reverse complement strand
GAAAACTCTCAAGTTTTATGTTCTTGAAGTTAGGAAGACTACGAAAGGTCCCAAAATCGTAGTTTCTCGAACCCATCCCGGATTACTAAAGAGATTGTTTGAGCTTGAAGTTCCAGAAGTTCATGATGGAGTGGTTGAGATAAAGGCTGTGGTGAGAGAGCCCGGCACAAGGTCTAAGGTTGCAGTATACTCAAACGACCCGAACGTCGACCCTATAGGGGCTTGTGTGGGAGCTAAAGGAGCGAGAGTTCAGGCTATAAGTAGGGAGCTTTCGGGTGAGAGAATCGATGTAGTAGTCTGGGACCCTGACCCGTTGATCTTCATAGCTAATGCGCTAAGCCCTGCAAAGGTTATCAAAATTGAGAGGATAGAGGGAGAAGAAAGGGGAGCAAGAGTTTGGGTGCCTCCAGAGCAGCTTTCGTTGGCCATAGGAAGAGAAGGACAGAATGCCCGTCTTGTGGCAAGGCTGACGGGCTGGAGAATAGACATAAAACCCTATGAGGGGGAGTTGGATATTGGCGAAGGCTAAGCATATTCCTGTCAGAACCTGTGTCGGTTGTGGTGAGAAAAAGGCAAAGCCCGAGCTTTTGAGAATAGTTAGAGGAATAGATGGAGGTATCTTTTTGGACCCATCTGGTAAAAAGAGCGGTAGGGGAGCTTATATATGTTTTAATCTAAACTGTCTTGAGAAGGCACTGAAAAAGAAAGCCATTCAAAGAAGCTTGAGGGTGGATAATGTAGATAGTTCTATAATAGAGGAGCTTAGGAAGCTTATAACCGAAAGGGGACATGGATTGGAAGACGGCAGTGGGGTTTGCTCGAAAAGCTAACAAAATCACGATTGGGAGAAAAGCGACAATAGAAGGTATAAGGAAGGGAAAGGTGCATCTTGTTATTTTAGCCAAGGATGCGGGTAATGGGATAAAGAGGGAGATTGAAAATCTTTCCGATAAAACGAATGTAAGGGTGCTGTCATTTGCTTCTAAGAGAGATATGGGGGAGGTCGTTGGAAGGGAAAGTTGTAGTATCCTCGGTCTGATGGATGCGAGGATGGCTCAGGGGGTGATAGAGTTTGAGCAAAATAAGGGTCTATGAACTGGCAAAGATAACGGGCCTTTCGTCCAAAGAGCTAATGGATAGGTTAAAGGACCTTGGGGTGGAGGTAAAAACACACATGAGCACGATAGATACGGAAATAGCGAAGCTTATAGAAGAAGATTTACTGGAAGAGAAAAAGGCTAAGGAGGAAAGAGTTTTAGTTGAGGAAAAGGAAGCCAAAGAAGAATTAAAGGAGGAAGCTGTAAAGCCTGAACAGGAGGTTGTTAAGGAAGAAAAGAGGGAATTAATATTCGAGCCGAGACCTCCGGTAGTTACGGTAATGGGGCATGTTGACCATGGGAAAACCACCTTGCTCGATACTATTAGAAAGACTAACGTTGCAGAAAGGGAAGCGGGAGGGATAACCCAGAAAATAGGTGCTTCAGTGGTTGAGCGTGGAGGCAAGAAAATAGTTTTTATAGACACGCCGGGGCACGAAGCTTTTACAAAGATGAGGGCGCGTGGTGCGCAGGTAACCGATATTGCCGTTCTTGTAGTTGCCGCCGATGACGGAGTTAAACCGCAAACAATAGAAGCGGTTAATCATGCAAGGGCAGCTGGTGTGCCTATTTTGGTGGCGATAAATAAAATAGATAAACCCAATGCTAATGTGGAAAAAACGAAGAGAGAGCTGGCAGAGATAGGATTGATTCCTGAGGAATGGGGAGGAGATACCATTTGTGTTGAAGTTTCGGCTAAAAAAGGCACTGGGGTGGATGAACTTCTTGACATGATTATATTTTTAGCGGAGTACCTTGAGCTTAAAGCTGAAGTCAACGTTCCTGCGGAGGGATACATACTTGAATCACGGCTTGACAAGGGGAAAGGGCCTGTTGCAAGTGTCATAGTTAAAAAGGGAATTTTAAGGAAAGGGGATATCGTCCTAACAAGGACGGCTTATGGTAAAGTGAGAGCCATGTTTGATGATAAGGGTAAACAGGTAAACGAGGCGGGTCCTTCAATGCCCGTTGAAATAATAGGCTTGAACTCCTTGCCAGAGGCTGGTGATAGTTTTAAGGTTGTTTCAAGTGAAAAAGAAG
>LGFB01000236.1 GCA_001508835.1 bacterium 42_11 | reverse complement strand
AAATTCTATGCTGAAAGCCTGTTGAGATGCTAAAGAAGATTCTTCCATCTGCTGGTGAACCCTACCGACTTCGTATAACTTACCCACAAGAATTTGCATATCTATGGGGCGAATGCTCAAAACCTCTCACCTCACCCTTCTCTTAGCGCCCCCACCTTCACCTCAGCACCTTCTCTATAAAAAACGACCTCCCTTAAGGCCTCCTTCACTGCAAACTTTACCCCCCTTATGGTTATTCTAACGCCTGGATAAACTATACCTCGAACTATAATCTTCCCCTCTCTCTTTACCTTCTCCATCCTCTCCTCAAGCTCTTCTTTTCTTTTCTTCAAGCGCTCAGCCTGTCCCCTAAGCTGAAATAACGCCCTCGTCATTCTAAGGTAAAGCTCCCTTTCTTCTTCGGGAATGGAACCCATCTTCTCCTCCATAGTCTTTAGAAGTTCCACCCCCTTTGTCAGCTCCTTTAACTTTCTCTGAATATCCGCAAGCTCATTATTAACCTGAGCATATTCTTCCTTCAAGGCTGGATCTATACCCACCTCAACATAGGTTCTAACGCCAAGGTCAGATCCCAAATGAGTTACATCAACTACATCACCTGCATAAACCTCTCCTCCAACTATGACTCCCTTACGCCCCTTGGCTATCACGCTTCCTCCCGCTACCACCTTGCAGTTTATTATAGACTCATCTGACACCACATTGCCCCCTGCTTCAAGAGTAGCCTGATCGGCGAACTCTAAAAAAATATCTCCCTTGGCTTTTACAACCGACTTTCCTCTACCGAAAACTCCTCCCCTTATAATTATGTTTCCCTCCGCTTCAAGAAAACCACCCTCAACGAGCTTGTAAACCTCTAAGTTACCACCAGCCTTCACCTTAAAATCCGGTAAAACGCTTCCCATTATGATGACATCACCAACAAACTCTATGTTACCTATAGAGTAGTCCACATCTCCCCGCCTTGTAAAAACGGGGTGAACTACCACTTTCCCATTTTCATAGACTACATGGCCATCACAAGCGGCAAAAAGCTTCATACCATCCTCAGAAAGATAGGTATTCTTACCTGCCGGCATTTTGGGGTCCTTTGGCTTATACGCCTTTACAACCTTTCCCGTTACCGTTTTTCCATCCTTTTCCGGCTTAGGAGGAACCTTAACCGCCAAAAGTTGCCCCTTTACAACATTTTCTACGCTCTCCAAGTTCTTGTAATCAACCCTTCCATCCTCAAGCACGACAGGTTTCAAATCCTTATCCTTGTCAAACTTATAATCTATATATCCATCTATCCCATCCTCGGGTTTTTCCCCCTGAGCCACTAAGAAAAATTCTCCAACCCTATTATTTTCAAGTGCATCCTTTATAGCATTTTCATCTATGCCGAACACCACACCAGCTTCCGTCAGAAAAGAGATAATTTCCTCAAAAGTGGGAAGCCTTCCCCCTGAAGGTGGGTTAATCTTAAGATAAGCCTCCATTCCATCTTCGCTTATTTTAAGCTCTAAGGGAAGCTCACTCAATAAATTCACCCCCCACTTATCTTTTCGGATAACACTACCCAAAACTTAGCCTCTTCAAGAGAGTTCTAAGCTTTAGGATAGCTGAAGAATGCAACTGACAAACCCTCGCCTCGGATACCCCCAAAACCTCTCCTATCTCCTTAAGGGTAAGCCCCTCATAATAGTAAAGGTTTATAACCAGCCTTTCCCTTTCTGGAAGCTCGGATATCGCCTTAGCAAGGTCTTCTATCATCTCCTCCTCCTCGATGGCTTGCCCCAAAGAAACTTGAGTTGGATCGCTTATAACCTCCTTGATGGAGACTTCCTCATCCTCAAGCTCAAGCAAGGAATCCAAAGGGAAGAGAACCAAAACCCTTGCATCCTCAAGAAGTTTTTCATACTCCCTTTGAGAAACACCTAAATACTCCATTATCTCTTCATCAGTAGGATCTCGCCCAAGGGCGTTAAACAACCTTAAACGAGCCTCTTCCAATTTCTTTACTTTTTCATGGACCGTTCTGGGTACCCACCCTATTCTTCTCAATTCATCTATTATTGCTCCCTTTATTCTCAGAGAGGCAAAGGTCTCAAACTTAACGTTTCTTTGGGGGTCAAACCTATCTATAGCTTCAAGCAATCCCATAATCCCAACGCTTATCAAGTCATCCTCGTC
>LGFB01000235.1 GCA_001508835.1 bacterium 42_11 | reverse complement strand
GCTTGTGGATTTATGTCCTTTATAACTAAGACCTTATCATCCTCGTAAAGTTTGTTGCTTGGAAGCTCTCCCCTCACTATTTTGCAAAACACACAGTTTTCCCTCATTTTGACCAACTCTCGAGCACCCTCTTTATCCAGATCCTAACTTCCACACTTCGCTCCACTTTCAGAAGAGCCTTCAAAGAAGAAACGGCCCTTCTGTCGTTCAACAACATTAAGCCTCTTACCGCAGCCAACCTCACCTCCGTAAGAGAGTGGTTAAGCAAAGAAATAAGCAATTGTAGCGCTTCCTCACCTCCCATCTTTACTATCGCCCACAATGCTGCCTCTTTAAGTTCAGAAGAGGCTCCGCTAACAAGGATAGCCTTAAGCTTTTCCATTGCAGGAGTATATCTTGCCTTTTCTAAAGAATTTATTGCAGTTTTAACTATCTCCCTATCCTCATCATTTAAGAGCTTGATAAGAGCCTCTAATACCCTTTTATCGTAAAGGAAGTTAGAAAGATGCTTAACAACCTCTCTCCTTAAGTATAAATTATCGCTGTTCAACCTGTCCAATAACAAATCTATTGTAGCCCCTGAATCTGACCTTTTCAGTCTATTTTCTAACCTCTGTAGAATATCTTTAGCTTCTTCCGAAAGCTTTTTCTTTTTATCTTTGTTTTTCTCGTGGGAGCTAACTAAACTGGAATTCCTAGTAAGATAATAGTAAGCTTTTACTATTTCCTCATACTTGCTTTGGGTTCCTCTTGAAGCAACATCAGGATGATACTTAAGAGCAAGCCTCCTAAAAGCCCTTTTTACTTCACTTATTGAAGCGCCTACGGGTAACTCTAAAACCCTATAATAAAGAGCGATGTCGTCAGTCTTCACTCCGCTCAAGTTCCTCCTCAAGCTCTTCAAGGAGCTTTAGCGTTTCTCTAAGCTCCTCCTCACTTGAAAAGCTAATTTTGTCTCTTAAACTGATGAGCACTTCTTTAACTCTCTTGGAGTCTTTATATTCAAGGAAGTTAGCCCTCTTTTCTAAAGAATCTATAACCGATTGAACCTGACTACGCAATTGCCTCAGCCTATATTCACTTTCATCCTTAGACCTTTCAAGCTCTGCTTCCCTTATTATCTTCTCCACCTCATCAGGGGGAACTTCTTTTATACCCTTTATCTCTATCTTCTGCTCTTTACCGGTGTCCAAATCTTTAGCTTTTACATGAACTATCCCATCAACATCTATAGAAAAGGTAACTTCAATTCTTGGAACTCCCTTAGGTGCAGGCCTTATACCTGTAAGCTGAAATCTTCCCAAAGAAATGTTTTCTTCCGCTATCGGTCTTTCTCCCTGAAGAACATGAATCTCGACTGTAGTTTGGTTATCAGCAACTGTAGTGAATATACGAGATGCAGAAGTAGGAATAGGGGTGTTTCTCTCGATTATTTTAGTAAATATCCCTCCCACAGTTTCAACGCCGAGTGAAAGAGGTGTAACATCTACAAGAACTATACCTGTTACCTCTCCTTTAATCATAGCAGCCTGGATTGCCGCTCCTAAAGCAACACATTCATCCGGATTAACACCCCGTAATGGGTCCTTACCAAGAAGCTCTTTAACCTTCCTCTGAACGAGCGGAACCCTCGTAGACCCCCCCACAAGCAAAACTTGATCTATATCCTCAGGCGAAAGGGAAGCATCCTCCAAAGCCTGCAAGACAGGTTCTTCAACCCTTTCCACAATATCCCCAATAAGGTCCTCAAATAAATCTCTTTTCAAACTAAAAAGAAGATGTTTCGGACCCGTTTCATCTGCAGCTATAAAGGGGATGTTAATCTCAGTCTCATAAACATCCGAAAGCTCTATCTTTGCCCGCTCAGCCTCTTCTTTAAGCTTCTGCAATGCCATTTTATCCTGAGAGAGGTCTATGCCCGTCTCCCTTTTAAATTGCTCTATTAGGTAATCCATTAACCTTTCATCAAAGTCATCTCCACCCAATCGGTTGTCTCCAGATGTAGCTTTAACTTCGAAAACTCCTTCAGCTATCTCCAAAATGGAAACATCAAAAGTTCCTCCGCCTAAATCAAAAACAAGGACCCTTAGTTCGCCTTTATCCCTATTTCTACCCAAGCCGTAAGCCAAAGCAGCGGCAGTAGGTTCATTTATGATTCTCAACACCTTAAGCCCCGCAAGCT
>LGFB01000234.1 GCA_001508835.1 bacterium 42_11 | reverse complement strand
ATCATCCCTATTTTATCGCTTATCTTAGCTCCTCCCAGAATAATGAAATACGGCTTCTGCGGATTATCCCTAACCGCAGAAAGGAATTTTATCTCCCTTTCCATTAAGAAACCAGCCACAGCAGGCAAATATTTCGCAACTCCATAAGTAGAAGCATGAGCTCTATGAGCAGCCCCAAAGGCATCATTCACAAAAACTTCTGCAAGTGAGGCTAATTTCCTTGCAAATTCAGGATCATTTTTCTCTTCCTCAGGATGAAATCTAACATTTTCAAGTAGGACCACATCTCCCTCTTTCATGTTTCTAACAAACTTTTCAACCTCTTCACCCACACAATCGTTAAGCTTATAAACCTCTTTCCCTAAAAGCTCACTCAAACGCTTAGCAACAGGGTCCATCCTCAAAGAACTGTCAACACCTTTTGGTCTGCCAAGGTGAGAAACGAGTATAACCTTGGCCCTTTCTTTTACCAAATATTCTATGGTAGGCAAAGCTGCCCTTATCCTATAGTCATCTTCCACGCTTCCATCTTTGCCTAAGGGAACGTTGAAATCAACCCTTACCAACACTCTCTTACCGCTAACATCTATATCTCTTACGGTCTTCTTGTTTATCAAGGCAAGTCACTCCCTATAACTTCTCGGCAACATATTTGGTCAAATCCACAACTCTACAGGCATACCCCCATTCGTTGTCATACCAAGCAAGAACCTTAACCATGTTGTCTATAACCATAGTTTGTGTAGCATCGAAGATGGAGGAATAAGAGCTACCGATAAAATCAACGGAAACCAAAGGTTCATCCACATATGCAAGTATCCCTTTAAGCTCTCCTTCTGCAGCTTTCTTGAAGGCTTCGTTTACTTCCTCCACAGTGACACTCTTCTTCAACTCCGCAACGAAGTCAACCACAGAAACATCAGGAACGGGAACCCTCAAAGCTATTCCATTAAGCTTACCGGCAAGCTCAGGAATAACTTTGCCAATTGCCTTGGCAGCACCCGTCGTAGTAGGAATCATCGATAAAGCAGCCGCTCTTGCTCTTCTGAGGTCTTTATGGGGCAAATCCAATATTCTCTGATCATTGGTATAAGCATGAGCTGTGCTCATTAACCCCTTGACTATACCAAAATTTTCATGAAGCACCTTAACTACCGGTGCCAAACAGTTGGTAGTACAAGAAGCATTAGAAATTATTCTGTGCCTTTGAGGGTCATAATCCTTCTCGTTAACTCCCAATACAACTGTAATATCCTCTCCCTTCGCCGGTGCAGTTATTATTACCTTTTTAACGCTACCTTTTAAATGCTTGGCAGCTTTTTCTGCCTCGGTAAATCTACCAGTTGACTCAATTACTATGTCTACTCCAAGCTCATCCCAAGGAATATTCGCTGGATCGGGCTCAGCAAAAACCCTTATCTTTTTCCCATCAATATATATATTTTGCTCATCATAACTAACCTCACCCTTCCATGCCTTATGGACAGAGTCATATTTAAACAAGTGAGCTAAAGTTTTAGGATCCGTTATATCATTAACAGCTACAAAATCTAACCCTTCTCCTCTTCCATCGGCTAACGCAGACCTTAAAACAAGCCTTCCAATCCTTCCGAAACCATTTATACCTACCTTTACCGCCATAAACAAGCACCTCCTTATAAACTGATAAGAAACTAAATTAAAAGCCACATCTCACTCCCGAGATGTGGCTTTCTACGACTCATGCCACCAGAAATATTTTTAACCATATCGCTTTTTAGTATATCAGAAGTCTAACAGAAAGTCAAATAAGCTTTCGCTACCTCATCAAACCTACAGCCCATAAGCTTAACTGAGGAACCAAGATCAATACGAAAACTAACGCTAATAGAGCTAATATATAGGCGATGCTCTCTTTAATACAATCCTCCACAGGGATTCCCCCTAAAGAACACACGGTATATAAGTTAACACCGACAGGGGGAGTAACCCCACCAAGTTGTATCATTATTGCAAATATAATACCAAAATGAACAGGGTCAAAGCCAGCCTCTCTAACAATTGGAAGGAAAATAGGAGTGAGTAATAAAGTATTAACCGTTCCTTCCATCACCATGCCCGCAAAAAACAAGAAAACAACAATAGCAAGCATGATTAAAATGGGGTTATTCGTTAAATTAACAATAAAGGAAGCCATTTTCACAGGAACTTTCTCAAAAGCT
>LGFB01000233.1 GCA_001508835.1 bacterium 42_11 | reverse complement strand
CATTTTCCGCAAACATGTTTGCAGCACGATCGGCAGGATGACCCGGAGCAGCATAATGTCCTAACTTCATAGTGATCGTCTTAGCATTTACAACTCCTGGGATGTAAACTAATGCCAAAGCTAGACACAGGGCAACAAGGACCACTACCCTTCCTCTTCTCATCTTCCCCCCTCCTTTTTTCAAGCCCTTTTACACAGGGCCTTTATTATATAGAGGCGGGCAAATTACTGCAAAACCACCCGCCTTCAAAAACCTTAAAACAGGGCATCCAACAAAACTGTATCCATATCATCAAAAGCTTGATTTTCCCCAACCATCCCCCATACGAAGGAGTAATTAGATGTTCCAACTCCACAGTGGATAGACCAGCTTGGCGCTATAACTGCTTCCTCATTTCTCACCACAATATGCCTCGTTTCTGAAGGAAGGCCTATAAAATGAAAAACCAAAGCATCTTTAGGAAGATCGAAGTAAAGATATACCTCCATGCGTCTTTCGTGGGTATGAGGAGGCATGGTGTTCCACACAGAGCCAACCTCTAAGGAGGTTATCCCCATCACCAAGTTACAAGTAGGAACTATTTCCGGATGAATCATCTGATAAATGGTTCTCTTATTACTCGTTTCTAAAGCGCCTAAAGCCACCTTACGAGCTTCTTCTTTCGTCACTCTACGAGTAGGAAAACTTGTATGAGCAGTTCCACTTAAGATATAAAGCTTCGCAGGATCGTTAGAGTTCACGCTACGTAAAACAATATCTCTATTTCCCTTTCCAATGTAAATAGCATCCAGCCTGTTTAACGAATAAGCAGTCCCATCTACCAAAATCTCAGCAGGTCCACCTAAATTGATTAAGCCTAACTCTCTTCTTTCCAATAGATATTCAGCACCAATAACCCTTCGATCCACCTCAAGCTTTAGCTCTCCTAATGGGACAGCTCCCCCTACAATTATCCTGTCTATATGCGAATAAACCAACCTAACTTTGCCTGGCACAAACAGATTTTGAAGCAAAAACTCCTTGCGCAGTCCTTGTGTATCTAAGGTCTTAGCATGATCGGGATGGATATTATACCGTATCTCTAACTCAACATTATTACTCATCTTCCTTTCCCTCCTCCACGATAAGGCCTTGCTTAAGCATGAGTTCTAAATGACTATCGCGAGGCGGACAGAAAATATCTATACCCTTAAAACCGGTTTTTGTATAACCACCATGCTCTACATTAGGCGGATGAACCACCACATCGCCAGCTTCCACATGGAATGTTTGACCATCAATTACATGTTCCTCAGAGCCTTCCAATATAATCAAAATTTGTTCACACTCGTGTTTGTGAAGAGGAAACTCCGTTCCTGGAGGATTTTCTATGAAGCTTATTAAAATATTATCTCCCAGAAGAAAACGAGTCCTCGAAGATTCCGTTAACCAAGTGATAGGAAGCTCTGAGATCCGATATACATAACGCTTGTCCTTCATCCTGAACTTTCCCATGATATACACCTCCTATATTTGAATAAAGAATTAAAAAAACGTTGCAAGGGAAGTTCTTGTTTCAAAAAATGAAACAATGTGTTACATTATAAATTGTATAATAAGAGGTATACCGTTGTCAAGGTTTTCGAAAATATAAAATCTAAGGGCTACTCCTTGCAAGGAGTAGCCCTTAAAAATTATCAACCAAAAAGGACGGAAAACCAGTCTTCGATTAACTTACAACTCTATATCTAAAAGCTTAGCAGGATTCTTAATAGCCATAGTATAAATTTCCTTTTCGCTCATTCCCATCCTGCGCAATATAACTATAAATAACCTCATGCCTTCCGCAGGTGGAGGATTATAAAGTTGACCAAAATCTGTGGCTATAACACACTTTTCAGCTCCAACATACTTTATTGCATCAAAAATTAGCTTAGGGTCCAACCTATCATTCATGGGCATCGTAGAGATAAAACAAATGCTCCATATAGCACCCCATTTCTGATAGCTCTTTTTGCTGAGTTAAAGAAAGGGCAGGACCAACCTTAACTGCGCAAGGATGCGTTATCAAAACCTTTTCTATACCCATTTTAAAGGCCTCTTTCGCTAAAAGATATATTTCTGCAGGGGAAAGATGTCCACTCTCCAATATCAAACCATGCTCCTTAACTATCCGTAATACATCAAGAACCTCGGGCCTTAAATTTCCAGAATCATCCAGTATA
>LGFB01000232.1 GCA_001508835.1 bacterium 42_11 | reverse complement strand
AAGTTAATAATGTGTGTGATTTTTGTGGAGGTAGTCTTTACCAGAGAGACGATGACAAGGAGGAAACGATTCTTAGAAGGATAGCAGTTTATGAGGAACAAACGGCTCCTTTAATAGAGTATTATAAAAACAAAGGATTATTAGTGGAAATAAATGCGGAACCTCACTTAGAACAGGTATATGCTGAGCTTAAGAGGTGTCTTGGGCTTGGTAATTAGTTCTCAAAAGGAGTTAGATCTTATATCTTCGGCATGTAAGATAGTTGCTGAAACGCTTTTTAAGCTAAAAAATTACATCAAGCCTGGCGTAAGCGCTTTGTATCTGGATAAGATAGCGGAAAGGTATATATTAAGCAGGGGAGGATTTCCAGCTTTTAAGGGATATAGAGGATACCCAGCTACGTTATGTGTATCTGTTAATAACGAGGTTGTTCATGGTTTACCTTTGCAGACTAAAATTCTAAGGGAAGGGGATATTGTAAGCATAGACGTGGGTGTGAGATACAAGGGTTATTACGGAGATGGGGCTTGGACTTTTCCCGTTGGTAGGGTGAGTAAGGAAGCTGAGAAGCTTATAGATGTTACAAAAAAGGCATTAGATTTAGCAGTGAGTACCGTAAGAGCGGGAGTAACCATTGGTGATATAGGAAGTGTTGTTCAGGAATATGTTGAATCGCAGGGTTTTTCTGTTGTTAGGGACTATGCGGGACATGGCATTGGCAAGGAGTTGCACGAATTTCCGCAGATCCCTAACTTTGGTAAGAGAGGTAAAGGTCCTGTTTTGGAAGAAGGGATGGTTTTAGCTATAGAACCAATGGTTAATGCTGGGAGTTATGAAGTGGAGGTTCTTTTAGACGGATGGACGGTGGTAACCAAAGATGGGAGCCTTTCTGCTCACTTTGAGCATACGATTCTTGTTCGAAGGGAGGATGCTTTAGTATTAACCTCGATCTAAGAGATTTACTTGGAAGAGTTGTGATATCTAAAGCAGGTAAAGATAAGGGAAGGTATTTTGTTATAGTAGGAGTTGATCTCGAAGGCGATAGACTTGTTTTGTGTGATGGAGAAAAAAGGTCGATCGAGAGGCCGAAGAAGAAAAATATAATTCATGTTCAATTTACTAATCAATTTTTAGAAGATATAAGGAATATGCTCTTACGTGGTGAAATTCCCTCCAATTCTGAAGTGAGAAGTGGTTTGAGGAGATTGACTAAGAAAGAGGGAGGTGTATAAATATTTTATGCCAAAAGATAATGTGATTGAAGTTGTGGGTAAGGTCATTGAGCCTTTGCCTAACGCTATGTTTAGAGTGAAGCTTGAAAATGGTCATGAGGTTTTGGCTCATGTTTCTGGAAAAATGAGAATGAATTTCATAAGAATATTGCCGGGAGACAAAGTTTTGGTTCAAATTTCTCCATATGACATAAAACGGGGAAGAATTGTATATCGATACAAATGAGGAGGTGTTTTTATTGAAAGTAAGGGCTTCTGTAAAACCGAGATGTGAGAAATGCAAAGTAATTAGACGAAAAGGACGTGTGAGGGTTATATGTTCAAATCCTCGCCATAAACAAAAACAAGGTTGAATGTAAAGGAGGAATGAGATATGGCGAGAATAGCGGGTGTAGATCTTCCTCGCGATAAGAGGGTGGAAATAGCATTGACTTATATTTATGGTATAGGCTTATCAAGGTCAAAAGAGATTTTGAAGAATACTGGTATTGATCCAAATAAAAGGGTAAAAGACCTTACGGAGGAGGAAATAGCTAAGATAAGAGATTACATTGAAAAAAACTATAAAGTTGAAGGAGAACTGAGAAGAGAGGTTGCAATGAATATAAAAAGGTTAATCGAAATAGGATGTTATAGAGGAATTAGGCATAAGCTGGGATTACCTGTAAGGGGTCAAAGAACAAGGAGCAATGCGAGGACAAGGAAAGGACCCAGGCGTACAGTAGGTGCAAGGAAAGGAAAATAACTTTATATAAAGGGGAGGTTAACGGATAATGGCAAAAAGCAAAGTACGTTCTAAGAGAAAGAGAAAAGAAAAGAAAACCGTAACTTCAGGGGTTGCTCATATAAAAGCTACCTTTAACAACACGATTATAGCTATAACAGATAAAGAAGGGAACGTCTTATGCTGGGCAAGTGGGGGCACAGTTGGATATAAGGGAACTAGAAAATCTACTCCCTATGCGGCACAGTTAGCTGCCA
>LGFB01000231.1 GCA_001508835.1 bacterium 42_11 | reverse complement strand
CGCATATTAAAGGGAAAGTGAGGAAAGGTGTTAGAAGAAGGCTGAGGGAACTTCCTTTTTCGGTGATCGAAAACGAAAAACTTTTAAGGGGGAGACCATATACTTTGGAAAGATGGTGTGATTTGGAAGTAAGGTTCTCTTACAATTCTTTCTCGCAGGTGAATCCCATGGTTGCGGAAGATCTTTACTTTTTTATAAGGGAAGAGCTTAATGATTTCGAAAAGGTGTGGTATCTTTATGGTGGAGTGGGAATATTAGCTATGCTCCTTGCTTTAGATGGTAAGGAAGTGAAGCTTATAGAGGCGAGTGATTGTGCGGTTAGGGATGCGGAAGAAAACCTTCGTAAATATGGTCTTTTGGGGAAGGTTGAGGTTATAAGGGGTGATGTGGAGAGGATTTTTCCTTCACTATTAGCAGAATTTGAGGCTGAAGCCATCGTTGCAGATCCTCCGAGAGAGGGAATGGATAAGAAAGTTATTGGTGCCATAAAAAATAGTAACGTAGAAAAGATAATATATGTGTCCTGTTACCCTCCCGTATTGGCGAGGGATGTTTGTTTTTTGCGTGAGATTGGTTATGAGCTCGTAGCCTTGAAATGGGTTGATATGTTTCCTCAAACGTCTCATATAGAGGCTATCGGGATATTCCGTAAAGGAGGAGGTTAGGGATATGGGGTATAGTTCTTCTGAGATTAGAAATGTGGGATTGATAGCTCATGGTGGTGCCGGTAAGACTTCGTTAGCTGAGGCAATTCTTTTTAATGGAGGCTCCATTACACGGTTGGGAAGGGTCGATGATGGAAATACCGTTATGGATTTTGATCCAGATGAGATCAAGAGAAAAATTTCTATCAGCTCGGCTGTGGCTTTTGTTGATTATAGGGGCACAAGGATAAATGTAGTAGATATGCCGGGTTATGCAGATTTCATAGGAGAGGTGCTTGCTTCCATAAGGGTTTGCGATAGTGTAATAAGTGTGGTTTGTGCTGTTTCCGGCGTTGAGGTTAATACCGAGAAAACTTGGGAATATGCTACCGAACTTAATCTTCCCAAGATGGTGTTTATAAATAAGCTTGATAGGGAGAGAGCGGACTTTTATAGGGTTTATGAGATGGTTAAATCCTACCTATCTAAGGACGCAATACCTCTGCTTCTTCCAGTGGGAGCGGAGCAGAATTTCAGGGGGGTTGTAGATCTTCTTAGGGGAAAGGCCTATATTTATGAAAAGGATAAAAGTGGAAAATTTAAGGAAGAAGAGATTCCCGCTGATATGAAGGATAAAGTAGCTGAAATGAAGGAAGCTTTAATAGAAAAAATCGTAGAGACAGATGAGGCTCTGATGGAAAGGTACCTTGAGGGAGGAGAAATTTCATCAGATGAAATAATCAGCACTATGAGAAAGGCGGTGCTTAGTGGAGAACTGGTTCCGGTTTTGTGTGGTTCCTCCGTGGAAAATATAGGAATAAGACAGCTTATGGATTATATAGTTGACCTTCTTCCCTCTCCTGTTGAGAGACCTCCCGTAAAAGGGACGCATCCAGAAACTGGAGAGGAGCTTGAGAGAAAACCTGATGTTGGCGAACCATTTTCTGCTTGGGCCTTTAAGGTTGCTTTGGACCCCTATGTGGGTAAACTTGTTTACTTAAGGGTTTGGTCTGGAGAGGTTGAAGCAGATGCTACAGTTCTTAACTCAAGTAAAAAGGATGAAGAGAGGTTAAGTAACCTATCCTATCCCATGGGTAAATCGCTTGTCAAGGCCGAGAAGGCCGTAGCTGGAGATATCGTGGTTATAGCCAAACCTAAGGTGAGCGGTTTTGGAGACACTCTTTGCTCTAAGGACGCGCCTATAGTTTTTCCAAGTGTTACATTCCCAGAACCTGTCTATTTCCTTGCGATAGAGCCGAAGAGTAAAGGGGATGAGGACCGTTTGAGCAATGCGCTTCAAAGACTTATGGAAGCTGATCCCACATTCAAGGCTTATAAGAATACCGAGACAGGTGACACCATTATAGCAGGTATGGGGGATATTCATCTCGATGTCGCCATAGAGAAGATGAAGTCCAGGTATAATGTTGAGTTAAATGTTAGAATGCCTAAGATACCATATAGGGAGACGATAAAGGGGCGCTCTAAGGCAGAAGGAAAGTATGTGAAGCAGAGTGGCGGTCGCGGTCAGTATGGATGGGTTTGGATTGAGTATGAACCGTTGCCAAGGGG
>LGFB01000230.1 GCA_001508835.1 bacterium 42_11 | reverse complement strand
TAACACACTAAGTAAAACTACCTCTGTTTTTTCTAAAGGCCTTAAACCCGGTATATAAGAAATTCCTTCCACCGCACTCATTATACTTACGGAGTATATTTCTATAAAAATCATATCTCCATCCTTGTATACCCTGTAGTCAGTTCTTGATGATAAGTCCACAACCATTCTCAAACCGTAACTTTTAAGAGCAGTCCTTATGTTATTAATGGCTGCACCATTGGTTATAGAGATGAAAAACAAGTCAATGAAAACAAAAAGAAAGATTACTAGCAAAAGACAATTTCTTAATAAGCCCTTCTTGTTCATCACAATCACCCTGCCCTTTCCGTTTTGTACCAGATTACCTTTTTTCTCCTAAAAGGAGAGGTTAACAATTGCCATATTGCATTTATCACTACAAGAACCCAAAGCTGGGTATAGGTGAAATACATTAATACCGCTAAAAGTAGATTGCTTCTTCTATTTTCCCCTGGTTCAGGGGTCAAAGTGATGCCAAGCTCAATTACAAATAAGACCACTGCCATTAACCAAAGAAGGTCAAAAGGCCCTTTCAATATAAGGTTACCTAATCCCGTAATACCTAAGAAGAAAATGAAAGATGAGGCACATATGCTAAGCAGGAAAAGGAAGTAAATTACAATAAGATACAGCAAATCCAAAAGTAGCCTTAAATTGCCTGAAACGAGGAGAGGAAAAAGAAATTTTAAAAGCACATAGATATTACCCTTTGCCCATCTTGTTCTCTGTTTAAACCATACTTTCAACCTCTCAGGTTCCTCTTCCCATGTTATAGCGTAAGGAATCATTTTTATCAAAAAACCTTTCAAATATACCCTAATGGAAAGCTCGGTATCTTCAGTAAGAGCCTTGGTATCCCATCCTCCAAGCTCAAGTAGAAGGCTTTTCCATATTACAAAGTTCGTACCAGGTATTGTTGCAAGTTTGTATAGAAACCACCTACCAGCCTGCGTTGTCCACTGATAAAAAATGGTTTCTAAGTTTATAAAACGAGTAAGTAGGTTTTTATCCCTGTTTCGGGTTCTAAATTTACCTATTACCGCGCCAAGCTTTTCTTTTTCCCTAACCAGGTTTCTCACCAAATAAAGCAAGGCGCTTCTTTCAGGTGTATTGTCTGCGTCGTATACAGCAATGACTTCTCCCTTTGCAAGTTGGAGGCCGTAGTTTAAAACAGCTGACTTACCCCTTCTTCCTCTTTCAGGAGGAACATCCACAACTTTAACGTGGTTTCCTATTTTGGCAGCTGTTTTTCTCGCCACCATTCCTGTATCGTCTGTAGAGTTATCATTAAGACAGATAACTTCGAGCTTGTCCTCTGGATAGTCTAAACTTCCCACTGCGAGCAAAGTTTGCTCTATTACAGCTTCTTCATTATGCGCTGGGATTAAAACGGTCACCGTTGGTAAAGGCCCTATTGGAGTTTTATCAAGTTCCTCTTTCTCGCGTTCTGCCCTTAAAGAATACCTATATCCTGCATAAGAAAGAAGCACATGATAAAGTAAAAGAGACCAGATGATTATCAAACACGTTAGATAGATATAATCAAGAGGTCCTATCAATTTCGAATAGCCTCCTTTTTCTTCTTGATGTAAGCCTCAGATATATAAAAAGGAGAGCTATTGCCGATACTACAGCAAGAAGAGCTGGAATTTTGCCGAAGTATAAATTTCCCTCTTCTTTGATTTCCCATATAGGAGGTACTTCTTTTACATCAAAGAAAGTCGGAGCTCCGAAAGGAGCAACATTGATGAATCTGAAACCGTGGTCGCGGAAGAAGGGTATAAGCTCTCTCAGAGGTTTATCTCCGTCTAAATAAGGATGATAAAAGAAACAGACTGTGGGGTCTCTAACTATCTGCCCAAGCTCTAAAGCTCGTTCCTTTATTTTTTCTATGGAGCCTATTTTATCCTCTGCAGATATGTAGCCTAGCTGTTCTGGTAAAAGGGTAAGCCCTGAATAAGTTTTATATACTATGAAGGGAGGAGTTTGAGAAGTTTTATAGGTTTTATTATTTATCATTAGAGTTCCCAAAATGGTCTTAAAGTACTGGTGCATCTCCAGTTGAAGAGTTGGAGGCAAGTTATAGTGTGGAGCTTCAAAAAATATAGGGGTTAATCCAGCCTCTCTGAATACCCATAAACCGTATTGCATCCTTCTGTGAAAATATTCCTTTTCGTTTGAGAGAGGTTTGTCTTCCAGTACAT
>LGFB01000229.1 GCA_001508835.1 bacterium 42_11 | reverse complement strand
AAGAAGCTGGTCCAGGCATGATCATTGCTCTACCTGCTTTAAGATTTACTGTTACAGGTGATACTTTAGGTGATCCAAATCATCCTATATTGCTTGAGAAGATGACTTTCCCAGAGCCGGTGGTTTCAATGGCTATAGAACCTAAGACCCAAGCTGACCAAGTTAAGCTTTCAGAAGCGCTTCAATGGCTTAGTGAGGAAGACCCCACTTTTAGGGTTAGGTATGATGAAGAAACAGGTCAAACGCTGATATGGGGTATGGGTGAGCTTCACCTTGAAATAATTGCTGACAGGCTCGTAAGAGAGTTTAAAGTTGGTATAAAACTTGGGAAACCTCAAGTCGCTTACAAGGAGTCTATAAGGAAACCAGCAGAGGCAGAAGGAAAGTTTGTTAGACAGAGTGGAGGAAGAGGTCAGTACGGTCATGTGTGGTTGAGAATAGAGCCCTTACCAGGATATACTGGCTTTGAATTTGAAGATCGAACAGTAGGTGGTTGTATTCCAAAGGAGTTTATCCCTGCTGTGGAGAAGGGTATAAGGGAAGCTTTAACGGCAGGTGTAGTGGCAGGATATATGGTTACAGGAGTTAAAGCTATCGTCTTTGATGGCTCGTATCATGAGGTGGATTCTTCAGAATTGGCTTTTAAGATAGCTGCTTCTATTGCTTTTAAGGAGGCCATGAAAAAGGCAGATCCATTCTTACTAGAACCTATAATGGAAGTAGAGGTTGTTTTACCAGAACAGTATATAGGGGATGTTATAGGAGATTTAACCAGTAGAAGAGGGAAAATTGAGTTAATAGATCAGAAAGGGAGTACGAGGATTGTAAAGGCTTTGGTTCCTTTAGCTGAAATGTTCGGTTATGCTACTGTCCTAAGATCGAAAACTCAGGGGAGAGCAACTTATACGATGAAATTCGCCAAGTATGAGGAAGTGCCTGTTGAAATAGCTGAGAAATTATTGGCTAAGGGAGCTTTAGGCTCGAAGGTGAAATAAAATTAATCTTCGAAATAAAAGGAGGGAGGATTAACTATGGCTAAGGAGAAGTTTGAAAGGAAGAAGCCGCATGTTAATGTAGGTACGATAGGGCACATAGATCATGGTAAGACGACGTTGACGGCTGCGATAACGAGGGTGTTATCGAATTATGGTTTTGCTAATTTTATACCGTTTGATCAGATAGACAAGGCGCCTGAGGAGAAGGCGAGGGGTATAACGATAGCGATAGCGCATGTTGAGTATGAGAGTGAGAAGAGGCATTATGCTCATATAGATTGTCCGGGTCATGCTGATTATATAAAGAACATGATAACTGGGGCGGCGCAGATGGATGGTGCGATATTGGTTGTTAGTGCTCCTGATGGTCCTATGCCTCAGACGAAGGAGCATGTATTGTTGGCGAGGCAGGTTAATGTTCCGTACATTGTGGTATTTATGAACAAGGTGGACATGATGGATGATCCTGAGTTATTGGAGTTGGTTGAGGTAGAGGTTAGGGAGTTATTGGACAAGTATGGATTTCCTGGGGATGAGGTACCTGTTGTGAAGGGTAGTGCTTTGAAGGCGTTGGAGTGTGGGTGTGGTAAGCGTGAGTGTGAGTGGTGTGGTAGGATATGGGAGTTGATAGATGCGTTGGACAATTATGTGCCGTTGCCTGAGAGGGATGTGGACAAGCCGTTTTTGATGCCTATAGAGGATGTATTTAGTATAACTGGTCGTGGTACGGTAGTTACTGGTAGGATAGAGAGGGGCAGGATAAAGCCTGGGGATGCTGTTGAGATAGTTGGTATGAGGGATGATGTTATAAAGACTGTAGCTACGAGTGTTGAGATGTTTAGGAAGATATTGGATGAGGGTATAGCGGGTGACAATGTAGGTATACTATTGAGGGGAGTTGACAAGAAGGATGTGGAGCGTGGCATGGTTGTTGCTGCGCCTGGTAGTATAAAGCCTTATCGTAAGTTTAAGGCTGAGGTTTATGTATTGAAGAAGGAGGAAGGTGGGCGTCACACGCCGTTTTTTAGTGGGTATCGTCCGCAGTTTTACTTTAGGACGACGGATGTTACTGGGACTATAAAGTTACCTGAGGGAGTGGAGATGGTTATGCCTGGTGACAATGCTAATTTTGAGGTGGAGTTAATTGTTCCTGTTGCTTTGGAGAAGGGGTTACGTTTTGCTATAAGAGAGGGTGGCAGGACGGTAGGTGCTGGAGTAGTAACAGACATAATTGAATAGGATAGGGG
>LGFB01000228.1 GCA_001508835.1 bacterium 42_11 | reverse complement strand
CACCTGACAATCCAAATCCTGAAGGAAGAGTAAATAGAGTTGTTAAAGGTGTGATAATTTATGAATATGTTTAACTTAAAGCCGTGGAGAAGTTACTCCGTGGCTTTTTATATCTTCGTAAGCCAAATGTTCTATAGGTTTTACAATTCTTGACACAAAAACTTATTGGTTTACTTTTGGGCAAATAATTATGATACCGCTGATACAAGTCGTTGGTCTAGGTATTATGACTATGTCAACGCTTTTCGCGTTGATCTTTGGTGGAAAATTACCTTTAAAGGGAGATTGGTGATGTATTTGATAAATGTCCTAAAAACTTAAAAATAGGTCCCATCTGTAGATTTTTATAATTACTTTGTTAAAGTATAATAATAAAAAAGAAGTATTATGACAGAAGAAGGAAAGGAGGGATGAAAAAAAGGATTTATCAAAAACTATTTGAAATACTTCTTATTAATGGAAGAGTAGAGGATAAATTTTAGTTCCTTAACTAAAAAGAGACAGAGAAACCCCATTTTTAATATAAAGTCAAGAGGGTATTACCTATTCACGGATTAATCATTCTGATTCTGAACTGGAGGAAAAACTGATAAAATTGTTGATCTTATAGCTGTAGCTTAACAAGGAAGCGGAACTCTTATGTGATTCAATATTTAGGCCTAGTAAAAGGCTTGGGTACCAGGTTGTAAGGAAATGGAATTGGCTTTGGTTAAATTGTATTGAAATTATGTACCTCACAGCATTAATAGGGGGAAAAGAATATATCAAAGTATTGGGCAGTTTAGGGAAGAGTAACGCCTTATGTCTGCGATAATAGAGAACCAGGAAAAGTGAAAGTATGGTTAGATGAAAAACAAGACAACAGTGATGCACTGTATATAAACATTTCGCACTGACAAGTCTCAAATAACTCAAATAAAAAAGAGGGGGATGATAATTATGGTTTATAAAAAAGCCAGGATAATTCTGGATAAGGATTATAGGATTGGAAGTGTTGACAGTCGCATATATGGTTCTTTTATTGAACATATAGGGCGAGCGGTATACGGGGGTATTTATCAACCGGACCATCCTAATGCAGACGACATGGGGTTTCGCAAGGATGTAATTGAATTAGTTAAAGAATTGAAAATACCCATTATTCGCTATCCCGGTGGGAATTTTGTTTCTGGCTATAATTGGGAAGATGGTATAGGACCGAAAGAAAAAAGACCTAGGCGGCTGGAATTGGCATGGCAATCTATCGAAACAAATGAGGTGGGTGTGAACGAGTTTGTTCAATGGGCAAAACGTGTGGACGCTGATGTAATGATGGTGGTAAACTTGGGCACTCGTGGGATAGAAGAGGCACGTAATTTAGTCGAGTATTGCAATCACCCTGGGGGCACGTATTGGAGTGATCTTCGAAAAATTCACGGATATGCTGAGCCTCATGGAATAAAAGTATGGGGGCTGGGCAATGAGATGGATGGCCCATGGCAGATAGGGCACAAGAACGCGCAAGAATATGGCAGTATTGCACGCGAAACTGCAAAGGTTATGAAAATGGTGGATCCTACTATAGAGCTAGTAGTTTGTGGTAGTTCGTACCGCAAGATACCAACATTTGGCGAATGGGAGGTTACAGTTCTGGATCATACGTATGAGTATATTGATTACATATCACTTCATGCTTACTATGGCAATCCAGATAATGTGGGAGATTTTTTAGCTCAATCACTAGAGATGGAAGAATATATAACATCAGTGGTATCTATCTGTGATTATATAAAAGCTAAAAAGAGAAGCAAGAAGACTATTAATTTGTCAGTTGATGAGTGGAATGTATTGAATATGCCTCTAAAAATGCAACGCTGGACTATAGCACCGCCATTATTTGAAGAAATATACACATTTGAAGATGCATTGTTAGTCGGGTGTATGCTTATTACCTTGTTAAAACATGTGGATCGTGTAAAAATAGCTTGTCTAGCTCAACTTGTAAATGTACTTGCGCCTATTATGACAGACAACGAAGGAAATGCATGGCGCCAGACAATTTATTACCCTTTCTTACATGCATCCACATATGGAAGGGGTTGTTCATTAAAAGCGCTCATTTCATCTCCAGTTTACGATAGCAAAGATTTTGGTGAAGTGCCACTACTCGAAGCTGTGCCTGTGCTGAATGAAGACTGTGGTGAACTTACTATATTTGCAGTAAATAGGGATTGCCAGGATTCACTGCTCTTGGAATGCGAGATGAGAGGTTTTGAAAGTTATAGAGTTTTAGAACATATTGTACTT
>LGFB01000227.1 GCA_001508835.1 bacterium 42_11 | reverse complement strand
AGGAGAGAATACTTCTACGCGTTTTTAAAGAGGCGCATCAGAGTGCCGTAGAGTATTCCAAAAATATCTTGGAGCGATTGTCGCACAATGCTGAGGTCAAAAGAGAAGAAGTTGGTAAGCTTGTTGTAGAAACGCTTGAAAATCTTTCCATAAATAGGGATGTGTTGCTGATAGTGTCGACTTACCTTAAAGGAAGGGACGAATTTTTATTTCCACATGCTGTAAACTCCATGACGATTTCTTTGGCCATAGCAAGTTACCTTGGTTATGATAAGGAAACTCTTCAACTTATAGGAATAGGGGCTTTGTTACATGATGTGGGGTTAGTTAGGTTAAATCAAGCTGATGGAGTAATGTTCGAGGAGGATCATCCTAATCATCCGGATATTGGCTTTAAGATAGTTAAAAGCCTCATTTCAGGACTTCATCCCATAGTGGGGAATATAATATTGCAACATTACGAAAGGAAAGATGGTAGTGGCTTCCCTTATGGACTTAAAGGCGAAGAAGTATCAAGAGAAGCTATGATAGTTGCGGTGGCTGAGCTTTTTGAGAGAATGACCTCCTCTTATGCTGGGAAAAGAAAAATGTCCCCTTTTGAAGCAATGAAGTATATCTTATCAAATGCCAAGCAACTTTTTGACCCAAAGGTAGTAGAAGCTTTTCTTAGAATTGCTGTTATATATCCCTTGGGAAGCTTGGTTAGGCTTAATACAGGTGAAATAGGCAGAGTTGCAGCGTCAACTCATAACCCGTTTAGACCAAAGTTGAATATCCTTTTGGATAAGTATGGGAAACCTCTTGAGAAGATTGTGAGAATAAACTTAGCTGAGGAGAATGCGTATAGATATTTTATAGCTGAGGTTTTGGATGAAAATGAATACAATCTGAGCCTTGAGGAAGAGCTCCTGTCTGAGGAGTGAGGAGGGTGAGAGTAGAGCCTTTTTTGGAAAACCCTACACTTTATTATAGACTCGATCCTGGAGAAATGGGGTTGGCAACCCCCGCAAAGGCAAGCGAGAGTATTTTGCGGGTTGCTTCTCACGAAATAGCCAATATTCGTAGATTTGAAGCGGAAGCTGCCTTAGAAGGTGGCATAGTCGTATATAAAAAGATTTCTCTTGACCTTGCTTTTGAGGGTTCCTTTTTGGCTGCTCGAGCTGGTAAATCGGAGGCAAGGATAATATACAAGAAAAAAGGAAATAGCATAGTCCTTCAAAAAATCGAGCAACCATGGGAAAATAGGGAAAAAGTAAAAATTGACTTGGAAAAGAAGAAGAGGATATTAGAGGAACAGAGATATTCTATATTAAAAGATGAAAGGCTTGATTTATCTCAAAAGGAATTTAAGTTGAGAAATATAGAGAGGAAAATAAAGGAAATAGAAAGACTTCTAACCATGTTGAACATGGGAGTGGATGTTATCTTTGATGTGCCTGCCTTTTTAAATCTAATCGCTTAGTTCTATCCTTTAGGTGGTGATATGAGCCTCTTATCGAGAAATCTACAGGTTTTGAAACATAAGGATAGAAGTTTATTTGACAGGCTGAAGAAGGTAGAAAGAGCACCTTATGTATCTTTCATTTCTTCAAAATCAGGCCATGTTGTAGCTCGGGTTTTGGGTAAGGATAAGAGGGTTTATCTTCTTCATAGTTCTTATGACCCTTTATCTGAGGCTGAAGATGTAGCCTCTAAGGTTAATTGGTTTGGTGTTTCTCATGTGGTAGTTATGGGAATAGGGTGTGGCTATCAACTTTTGCCTATACTCAGAAGGGTCCCCAAGAATGTTAGGGTTTACGCTGTTGAACCAGACATCGCCTTGTTTAAAGCGGTCTTTGAGACTATTGATTGGACAGAAATACTTTCTTTTCAGAACTTGCATTTGGTGGTAGGGTTACCTCCCTTAAATGCTGCTGATGCCATAATGAGGACTTTAAATCCTTCTGAATTGAAAGCTATAGAGTTTTTGAAGCATCCTGTTTATTATAGATTGCTGCACGGTTACTTTTCTGAGCTGGAGAGGCGTATCTCTGAATCTATAAGGATATCTCTCGTTAATTTAATTACGGCTTTACAATTTAGCTTTAGAGATCAAAAGAATACGTTATTGAATTTAAAATGGTTATTTAGGGGGTCCCCTGTCAAAAATATTTTTAGGAGCTTTGTTAAAAAACCGGCGGTAGTAGTTTGTGCAGGCCCTTCCCTTGATAAGAACATTTATTACCTTAGGGAGGTAAAGGATAAAGCTCTTTTAATTGCGGTAGATACTGCTTTGAGGCCGCTCTTATACCGAGG
>LGFB01000226.1 GCA_001508835.1 bacterium 42_11 | reverse complement strand
CCTGCCTCAAGGGTATCTCAGAGATAGCAGAAAGAAGAGCATAAAGTTCTGCGGCAGAAGCACTATCTCCCTCCACACCTTCGTAAAGTTGTTCGAAACATATGCTTGCAGAAAGCGTTAAAGGGAAATCCTTCGCATATCGAGAAGCCATATAGTTCGAAAGTATCATAACACCCTTATCATGGATCTTACCGCTCATCCTGCTTTCCCTTTCTATATTAACAACGCCACGTTGCCCAAGGTGAACTGTGGCTGTAATTCTACTGGGCTTTCCAAAGGTATAGTCTCCGAGATTAATAATAGCAAGCCCATTTATCTGGCCTACCCTCTTCCCATCGGTTTCCACAATTATCTGGTCTCTGGCAAACATTTCCTTAAGCCTTTCCTCATACTTGTTTTCACGATAGTTCTTTTCCTCTATAGCTCTTTTAACATGGGTTGCCGTAATATACCGACTTCCGTCCATTCTTGCCCAAGCGTCAGCCTCAACCAGAATAGGAATAATCTCACTAAACCTTGTAGTAAGCTTCTTCTGGTCTTCCGCAAGTTCGCTACTATAGTCTATAAGCGCAGCTAATGCGGTTTTATCACAATGAAGCAAACCTTCCTCCCGACAGTAGGAAGAAATAAAAGCACAGACATCCCTTACATTTTCCTCATTCCTTTCCATATCTATATCGAAGTCAACCTTTATCTTAAAGAGCTTCTTGAAGTCCTCATCGAAAATAGAAAGAAGATGGTATATCAAAGGAGAACCAATCAACAAAACTTTAACTTTCACAGGAATAGGCTCGGGTACCAAACCCGACATTGGAATAAGACCGACATGTTCAGCTATATTCTCTATTCTTATTTCACCTGTTTTAAGAACCCTCTTTAGAGCATCCCAAGCGCCGAAGTTTCTAAGCA
This sequence comes from bacterium 42_11, assembly GCA_001508835.1. GTDB lineage: Bacteria > Synergistota > GBS-1 > GBS-1 > GBS-1 > 42-11. The sequence continues at coordinate 1,387 of LGFB01000226.1, read as the reverse complement.
CATCGGTAACATTAAGAATAAGATACCCTCCGTTTGCCCTGTGAATGGCTCCAGCCTTTATCTTGGTAAAATCTGTTACTAAAAACCCCATTCTCTGTTCATACTCGAGCTTCCCAACCAAGTTGTAATAGGTTGGATTACTTTCAAACACCACGGGTGCGCCTTGAAGACGGGAATTATCAACCAAAAGATTAACCCTATATCTATCGAACGAAGGATGATGTTTTTTGGGAGCTTCTTCTCCCTCGGCAGTTGCAAGAAAATCGTGAAGGTGATCAACCACATCTTCCATCATGTCCTCTAGAAAGGCAACCACCTTAGGAAGATCTATATATTTTTCCTTCAAATCCTTAAAAAGACCACCTATAACGAAGACACATAGCTCTCTTTCCAGTCGTTTCATTTTTGCACGAGTTTCTCTTTCTAATTTCTGAACCTCTTTCATAACCTGCATTGTCCTTTCATGAAGTTCTAGCGACCTAGCCTCTAATTCCTTCTTCTTCTCCGGAGGCAAAGCGTTAAACTCCTCTTGGGTCATTTCTCTTCCATCAATTAAAGGAACATTTATGAATCCCGTCGGAGTCCTCTTTAAGGCAAACCCCAATAGCTCTGCCTCTCTATTTAAAGCTTCCATAAGCCTGTTAACCTCTTCTTGAAGTTCCTTAAGCACTGACCTCTTCTTGGCCTCAAACTCTTCTCCTTCAAAAGCTTTAGGAATTCTAACCTTCAACTCCTCAAGAAGTTCTCTTATGTCTTCAACAAACTCCCGTCCTTTACCGGGCGGGAAAAATAAAGCGATCGGTCTCGATGGGTTTTTAAAGTTATACACATAACACCAGTCGTAAGGCGTAGGGTCGGTCAAAGCAACTTCATGTGCTATTTTTCTTGCATAGGTCGTTCTTCCCGTTCCGGTAAGCCCTACAAAAAGAGGTTATACCCGGGGCTCTTTACCCTTAGGCCAAAATGAGCAGCTTTTACCACTCTATCCTGACCAATTATGCCTTTGTCAAGAGGTTTTACTTCCTCAGTAGTCTCAAAATCAAATATATCTGATGGACACCTCACTCTAAGTTCCTCATAGGACAGTTCCAAAGAGAACACCCCCTTTTTAAAACCTTAAGTAAAATTATATCAAACATTTGTGATATAATTCTAAGGTAAGAAACAAACACTCAAAGGAGGTAAGATTTCATGTTCAAAACATTAAGAAGCCAAATGAAGCTAATATTCATAATAGTTGCAGTTTTCTTCGCCTTATCTATTTATGTAGGATATGGTGTATATACCCGAGGAAGGGGGGCGTCTAATCCGCCACCAAGCACAACAGCGGCCTTAGTAAACGGTGTTCCAATATCAACCGCCCTGCTTAACTCCGCAGTAAGAAATC
>LGFB01000225.1 GCA_001508835.1 bacterium 42_11 | reverse complement strand
AAAACAGCAAGCAACCCGCCTATGCCTGTAATTTTCCTGAACTTGACCATAACGAGATTGTTGGATGGATGACCGATAATTTTAAGAACGTGTTTAAGATTGTTGCTTTAAGGCATTCCAAGGAATATGGTAGAACATCTTTGAGGTTTGGTATTACCAGAGATTTAATATCTAATAGCATTGGAGGTTGGAGAGAGGTAGAAGGTAGAGGCCAAAGAGAGATGGCCATTCTTTATAGTTTAATTTACTTTGGAGACTTTGTCAGCCTATATTTGGCTTATCTTAATGGTGTAGATCCTACTCCTGTGAGCATAATAACTAAGCTTAAGAATGAAATGTCAAAATCTATTTGAAAGGAGGAGAAGAAATGCCAAGAAAGTATTTGTTAACCTCAGAATCTGTTACCGAGGGACATCCCGATAAGATTGCTGACCAGATCTCTGATGCTGTTCTTGATGCTATTTTAGAAAAAGACCCAATGGGAAGGGTTGCTTGTGAGGTTCTCGTTACCACAGGGTTGGTAGTGGTTGCTGGTGAAATTACAACTGAGTGTTATGTGGATATTCCAAAGATTGCAAGAGAAACGGTTAAGGAAATCGGTTATACGAGAGCTAAATATGGGTTCGATGGCGACACTTGTGCTGTGGTTACGGCAATTGATGAACAGTCTCCTGATATAGCTCAAGGTGTAGACATGGCATTAGAAATAAGGGAAGGGGTAATGAGCGATGCAGAAATAGACAGAATCGGTGCTGGTGACCAAGGAATAATGATAGGATACGCTTGTAACGAGACTCCCGAGCTTATGCCTCTTCCTATAACTTTAGCTCATAAGCTTGCCAAAAGGCTTGCTTATGTGAGGAAGGAAAAAATCCTTCCCTATCTTAGACCTGATGGTAAAACTCAGGTAACTGTGGAATATGAGGATGGGAAACCTGTGAGAGTTACAACGGTGATAGTTTCTGCCCAGCATCACCCCGCTATAGAGCTTGATCAACTTAGAGGCGATATAATTGAGCATGTTATAAAACCCGTAATACCACCAGAGTTTTTAGCGAAGGACGTTAAATACCTTATAAATCCAACGGGTAGATTTGTTTTGGGTGGTCCTCTCGCTGACACTGGATTGACGGGAAGAAAGATAATGGTTGATACTTATGGTGGAGCTGTGAGACATGGTGGAGGTTGTTTCTCTGGGAAGGATCCAACGAAGGTCGATAGATCTGGGGCTTATATGGCAAGATATGTGGCTAAGAACATAGTTGCTGCAGGACTTGCAGATAAATGTGAAATTCAAGTGGCCTATGCGATAGGTGTAGCTCACCCGGTTGCAATATCTATTGATACCTTTGGAACTGGTAAGATAGCCGATGAAAAAATAGAGGAACTCGTGAAAGAGTTTTTCGATTTTCGTCCTGCAGCCATAATAAGGGACCTTGGTTTGCGTAGACCCATATACAAGCAGGTGGCAGCATACGGACACTTTGGTAGAGAGGACTTAGATGTTCCCTGGGAGAGACCTGATAAAGCGGAGGATTTAAAGAGGGCAGCGGAAAAGCTATAGTTTTCCCTATGTTCTCTCTTTTAAGAGAGCTTATTTTTCCTGATAAGTGTGTGGGATGTGGGACGTGGGGTAGGGCGGTTTGCGAAGAATGCTTGTCTAAAATTGGAGGGTTTAAGCTTTACGGTAAGGCTTATGCATTTGGAATATACGAGGGAGTTTTAAGGGATATAATTCTTAACGCCAAGTATAAAGGTTATGGTAGGCCCATAGTTGAGCTTATTTCTTTCTATAAAGATGATTTACTTTTTCTTAAAAAGGATATAGACCTTGTAGTTCCGGTTCCTGAGGATCCGTTGAGAAGGAAGACGTTTAGTCATGTTGCTCTTTTTGCAAAGGAATTAGCTTTGCGGTTGGGGAAAAACGTTTCCTTTTCTCTCTTTAAGGTTAGACCTACCCCTCCCCAAGTTACCCTCAAGAAGGTGGAGAGGGAGAGAAATTTAAAAGGAGCTTTTTATTTTAACGGAGAGCTTCGGGGAATGAGGGTTCTTTTGGTAGATGATGTTCTTACCACAGGGACTACCTTAGAAGAATGTTCGGGAGCGCTTTTAAAAGCTGGAGCCTTGAAAATTGTTAAACTCGTTATAGCGGTTAGCCTTTAATAGAAAGGGGGTGTAAGATGTGTCGGAACTTGCGAACTGTATAAAGTGTGGGAGAGCTTTTTTGTGGACGGGGGGCCGGAAGGTATGTCCTCAGTGTATAGAAGAAGAGGAAAGGGATTTTGAGAAGGTATATAAC
>LGFB01000224.1 GCA_001508835.1 bacterium 42_11 | reverse complement strand
CAATTTGATGTTATAACAAACTACGGAACTATTGAGCATGTTAACAATCAGTACTCGGTTTTTTAAAAATGTACATGATATGTGTAGAAAAGGTGGCATCATGATTCATGTATTCCCCCTTAAAGGACATTGGCCAAAACACTGCAGGTATTATTATACTGAGCCTTTTGTGAGAGGTTTAGCTAAGAAATGTAATTATGAGATTATAAATTATACCATCTTAGATAAGGACGAGTTTAAAGCGCCTAGAAACCTAATAGCTGTGGCTTACATTAAGAGGGAAAACGAACCCTTTATTTCCGAGACAGAATTCTATCAAATCGGAGGTATAGTGGATACTGGTGATTTAACATTTACGGGAGATTATACAGTGGATGTGGAAAAAGCGGCTGAAATTTTAATTTCAACGCTTCAGAGGTTACCAAAACCCATTAAAAAAATTGGAAAAGTGTTTCTTAAAAAAGTTGTAAGGAAATAATATGGTTTAGGTAAATTCCTCATCGCTTCGCTCCCCATCTTACCTCGTTCGGGTCATAAAACAAGCGGGTATCAAGATTATCCATGAAGAGACAAAGTGAGTAAACCTGGTACCTGTGTATTCGATTTATCTTTTGTTAGATAATTGGTTGACCTTTTGGATTGACTTTGTTGAGGTTTTTCTCTGTTACTTTTTGGCCTTGAAGTAGGGAGGAGAGTCTGATGAATCTGTATATAAAGGGGTTAATATACCTCGCTATTTTTTCTATCCTGCATTTTGGATATGATTTGACAGAATGGAAGCTTCTTGCTCCCTTTTGTGGTATTAATGAGTCTGTTTTTCAGCATTTGAAGATGGCTTTTTGGGCCTATATTTTAGCGAGCATCGTTGAACGTTTCTCCAAAGGGAGGTTCAACGGAACCGTTGTTTTTTGGTATCCTAAGTTATTATCTGCGGTAATGCTTCCGTGGATTACGATGATTTTATGGTATATAGTCCCCGCGGTATATGGGAAAATTGAGGTTTTGTGGGTAGAGGTGGCTTGGTCTATACTTATTACTTATATTGCTGTAATTGCTGTGATGGTGATAGAAAGAGGTATAGAGGCGGGGAAGATAGATTTTTCCTTTAAAGTCGTCACTTTTATTTTGTTCGTTGTTTCGGTCTTTCTCTATGTGAGTTTTACATACAAACTTCCGTGGATAGATGTTTTTATAGACCCAAAGAAGGTTTGATTTCTGGATTTTGAGCAACACAGGAGGTGGATAAGTAGTGAGTGTGGGGGGAGTAAGCTTGTCTTCCATAGGTTTTTCTTTAAGCACGGTTTTGGTAGCAATTCTTGTGGGGGTATTGCTTGAGAGGTTTATTCTGAGGAAGCTTGAGAGCATCGCATCGGAAGCTAAATGGAAAGGTTTTGGTGTAATTCTTGGTTCTTTAAAGGGATGGATCATTTTTTGGTCCGTTTTAATAGGGGTTTATATAGCAATTCTTGGTCTTCTTATAAGGGCAACGTTTCTGACTTTAATTAAGAATGTTTTACTTGTCTTGGGTATTATTTCTGCAACTTTTGTTATAGCCAGGATTGTTGAGGGATTCATTAACATTTATCAGGAAAGGGCTAAGCCTGTGCTACCGGGAATAACGCTTTTTTCTACAATAGCAAAGATCCTGATTTTTACTTTAGGTGTACTTATTATTCTTCAGTCGTTGGGAATTGCTATTTCTCCCATCATTGCAGGACTTGGCATTGGTGGTTTAGCGGTTGCCTTAGCTTTGCAAGATACCCTCTCTAATTTCTTTGCTGGGCTTCATATCATTCTTACCAAACAGATAAGACCGGGAGATTATGTGAAACTTGATGGTGGCGATGAAGGGTATGTGGTTGACATAACTTGGAGGAACACCACAATAAGAGAGCTTCCCAACAACCTTATTATTATTCCTAATTCTAAGCTGGCTCAAGCAAGGGTAAAGAATTATTATTTGCCGAGCAAGGATATGGCGGTTTTAGTTCAGGTTGGGGTAAGTTACGATAGCGATTTAGATAAGGTGGAGAGGGTAACCATTGATGTGGCAAAAGAGGTAATGAGAGAAGTTCCTGGAGGGGTTCCGGATTTTGAGCCTTTTATTCGTTATCATACCTTTGCTGATTTTAGTATAAACTTTACAGTTATTTTGAGGGCAAAAGAATTTGTTGATCAGTACCTTATTAAACACGAGTTTGTTAAACGCTTACATAGGCGGTATAGGGAAGAAGGCATTGTAATTCCTTTCCCAATTCGCACCGTTTTTCTGGAGAAGAGCGCGAAAGGTTAAAGATTTTACTTACGAGGAAATGGGCATTTG
>LGFB01000223.1 GCA_001508835.1 bacterium 42_11 | reverse complement strand
TTATATCCTGAGGAACTCCTAAGGCTTATGAAGTTGCTTTACGGAAAAGCCCCAAAGGCTTGGATTTCAAGCATAAAGGGAGAGGATTTTTCCTTTGGAACTGGGTTGAGTCCAAAAACAAAAAGCTTTGCCGAAGAAGCAGAGATAATTCTCGAAAGTCTTATAAGGTCGGAGTTAAAAGATGCATGAGTTTTCGTTAGCTGAGGCTTTAATGAACGTAGTTTTAGAGGAAGCAATCAAATATGGAGCTTGTAAAATACTTAAAATTAAAGTTAGAGCGGGCAAGCTTATGGGCATAGTTCCTGAGCTTTTAGATTTTGCCTTTAGCTCTCTCGCAGAGGGGAGCATTGCAGAAGGAGCTAAGCTTGAGCTTGAGGAAGTTCCCTTCAAAGGGAAATGCCGTTCTTGTAATTACTCTTTTAGTGTGGATGATTTCTTTGGGGTTTGTCCTAACTGTGGGAGTGACGAAATCGATATCCAAGGTGGAAAGGAGTTTGAGCTGGTTGGGCTTGAAATAGAGAGGGGTGATGAAAAGCTTGGAGATAAAGGTTGTAAGGAAAATACTTGAAGCCGGAATGCGGATAGCGGAAACAAATAGGAGAATATTAAAAGAGAAAGGCATTACGAGTTTCAATTTTATTGGAGCGCCAGGCGCTGGAAAAACTTCCTTACTTTTAAAGCTTATAGAAAACCTGAAAGATAGATATAGAATAGGAGTAATAGAGGGAGATTTAGCTACAACAAGGGATGCTGAGAAAATCTATCAGACAGGTGTTCCCGTTGTACAGATAAATACCGAAGGTGGTTGCCATCTTGATGCCAACCTTGTCGGAAAAGCATTGGAAAACCTACCTCTTGAGGATATCGATATCCTATTCATAGAAAATGTGGGTAATCTAGTCTGTCCCACAGCTTTCGACTTAGGTGAAGACTACAAAGTAGGGATATTAAGCGTCCCGGAAGGAGATGACAAGCCAGAAAAATATCCTGTAATAGTTAAAGTTTCAAAAGCCATAGTTCTAAATAAGATCGACATGTTACCCTACTTTAGATTTGATAGAGAACGGTTCTACTTTCCCATTAAAAAGCTTTCTCCCAGTATGCCCATCTTTGAAGTTTCGTGTGAGACCGGTGAGGGAATAAGCAAAGTGGTTGAGTGGATAATTTCAAAAGTAACATAAAAGGAGGCGAGGGGGATGGGCAAAAGGATACTGGAATTGGTGGGGGATTTTGTCGAGGACTGTGAAGCAATGGTTCCCTATCAGATGCTACTTATGTTAGGTTATCAAGTTGACACTACCTGTCCTGGTAAAAAGCCTGGGGAGAAAGTTAAAACCGCTATTCACGATTTTGAGGGAGACCAAACCTACAGCGAGAAGCCTGGTCACTTCTTCATGATAACCAAAGATTTCGACACGATTAAAGTGGAAGATTACGATGGCTTGGTTATTCCAGGCGGAAGAGCTCCCGAGTACTTGAGAATGAATCCTAAAGTAGTTGAACTTGTTAAAAAATTTGCTGAAGCCAAAAAGCCTATAGCGGCAATATGCCATGGTCCTCAACTCCTGACTGCCGCTAAAGTTATAAGTGGTAAAAGGATATGCGCTTATCCAGCCGTGGCAGCTGAAATAGAACTTGCAGGTGGGACTTATGTTCCTCCAAATGAGACCTTTTCAAACGCCGTAGTTGACGACATATTCGTAACAGCACCAGCATGGCCTGCTCATCCTGAATGGATTAGAAAGTTTGTTGAACTGCTTGGGGCTAAGATAGAAATATAACCTTAGAGCCTAACCGTAATAAAAAAGGGAGGTGGATTCCCTCCACCTCCCTCTTGCTTTTTTAAAATACGTGTATCGCAGTAGCCTTAAATCCAGCAAAAAGTTTCTTACCGGGATGAATTCCAAGTTCGACAGCCGCTGCTCTTGTTATTATAGATTTGATAACCAAGTTTTCGACTTTAAGTGTAACTTTAAGCACACCTTGCAGATCTTGAATTTCTAAGACGGTTGCTTCAAAAACGTTTCTCAATGAGCTTTTAAGTGGGTTCTCCGAAAGGACTATATCTTCAGGTCGAATAGCAATCCTTACTTTACCGAAGAAGCTTTTGGGAAGCTTTATTGAAATTCCGTTAGCCTTAAGCTCATATCCTTGTGCAAATCCCTCAATGATATTCTCAAACCCTAAAAAGGAAGCTATTTTTTCATCTTTCGGCTTAGAGAAAACTTCTTTTATACTACCCAATTGAGCGATCTCACCATCAAGCATTATTCCCACACTATCTCCGAGGGTCAAAGCTTCCTCAAAAGAGTGAGTAACGTGAATTGCTGTAAAGTTAAGCTCTGTTCTCCACTTCT
>LGFB01000222.1 GCA_001508835.1 bacterium 42_11 | reverse complement strand
AATTTGATATAAATCCCTCAACTTCTCCCTGAGAAATATATCTCTCCCCTTCAGGAACAGCCAAAACCATAACACATTTAAAGCGAGCTCTTCGCCTCTCAAACGGAACTCCTTCAAGTGCTTTAAGGAGTTTATTTATCCTTTCCTCGTCATCCCTGCCATAGCGAGATGAATATAAGCCCGGAGCCCCATCCAAAGCATCTACTTCAAGAGCGCTGTCTTCGGCAATAACAGGAAGCTTCAAATAGGCAGAATAAAACTTCGCTTTGATGAGAGCATTACCCTTTATCGTCTTGGCAGTTTCTTTCGCCTCGGGCACTTCACCAAAGTCCTTTAAAGATAAAAACTCTACTTCATCTCCCAACTCTTTCGCAAGAAATTCCTTTATTTCTCTGAACTTTCCTTCGTTAGTAGTAGCTATAGCTATTTTCATAGTAATCCCTCCAATAGTTTCTTGAGCTCTCTAACGGAATCAACTACCGTGACATTATCCATCTCTTTAAGCTTCAATATATTTTCTTCATCTATCCTGCGCCTTCTGAGAACAATTTTCTTACCAGAGGGAGAAAAAGAAACGAGACCTTCATCAACATCGGTAGGCAAAACTATTGATGGAATACCTGCCTTCCCCGACTGAGCAAATATGTTAGTTATCAAAGAGTCAGCTATACCATAAACCATCTTCGCCACAGTATTAGAAGTAGCAGGTGCTACGATTAAAACAGAGTAAGCTCCAGAGTAAAACAGCCCACAGGAAGGAGAGCTCGCACTTTTATCAAGAATAAGGTTATATCCTTTAATGCGATCCCACAGCTTATAAATTTTAACCACTTCCTCACCAGCCTTGGATAAAAAAACATCAATTTTATCAGCTGGAAAAGAAGATATCAAATCTATACATTCTTTCAGGAAAGCTCCCGCTCCCGTTATTCCCCATGCGATTTTTCTCTCATTCGTCCGCATTTATGTACCCCCATCTTAAAGGTTGATCTTGAATATACCTTTTTCTAAGAAAACTTGCAAGCTTGGCCTTATAAAGCTCTCTACCCAGATAAAAAGCATGTGATGGATCCTCAACTGCCATTTCCTCAAATATCTTTCCCGTGTCCTCTCCTACTATAAACTTCTCCTTATTAAAAACACATATTTCACCGGAACGTGTCACAAATACTCGCCAGTTTTTATCCTTTACTTCCTTGTGCATTAAATAAAGCTCCTCTTTTGTAAAATATTCGAAGGGTGGGTCTTTAAGCGCTACCATAGAATAATCTAAGTGCTTCGGAGGAAGCTTTTCTTTAAAAGCATAATAAGAAATTCTCCTAGATATATCTATCTCCTTAACACTCCCGACTGCCCAGCTTATAACCTCCGTGGTTAAAACATAATCGACCCCTACCTCTTGAGCAATACATGTTAAAGCCAAATTCAAGCTGTGGCTATCGGCATCGGTAAGCTCGGTCAAATTACCTATTCCCATAAGCATACTAACTTCCGGAAAAAGTTCTCTTGCATCTTTATATCTGATAATGGAGTTTACAAAACCGATATTGAACGGCTCTATAACAGGATCTATTATAAAAGGCCTCTCTCCCACCATTTCAAGAAAAGTCTCCACATTCTGCTTTAAAGACTTTATGGTAAGATTGTCGAAGTCGGGAACTATTACAGGACAAGCCCGAATTCTTTTTGCCAAATGCATGTTAGAACTGTTTAGGCTTAAAATGTAGTCAACACCAGCCTCATCGGCCATTAATATGGTCTTTTCATCAAACGTATCTATGCTCACAATATATCCTTCCTTCTTCAAAGCCGAGATAACATCTCTTACGTTCTCATAAGTTTCTCCGGGTATACAACCTAAATCTATAATATCTCCTCCACTATCCCTATAGTACTCTGCCTTAGCAAGTATCTCTTTCATCGACAAACGCGGAGCGTCAACTATCTCGGCAAATATTTTTATATTGTAATCACTCAAATCCCTTTTCTTCAAAGGCTTACCCAACAAAAAGGCGGGAACATCTTTAAGATCCTGAGGTCCCTTTAGAACTCTGCAGCTCCACCTTTCACTTAATACATCAACGTTCACATTCTTGCACATCCCAGACACTAACACCAAAGAAACATCTTTAGGTGGAGAAAAGCTTCTAATTATGAAATCGGTTGTCATAAAGGCAGCAATTCCAATATTAAGAGCAATTACTTCGACATTATCTATCTCCTTAACTACCCTGCGAAGCGGCCCTTCCGCCAATTTACCAGTTAGAAGGATTATCTTCCCTTTCATCCTTTACAATCCAACAATTTCCTTGGCGAGTTCATAGGCTTCTTCATGCCCAAATACTCCTTTTTTAGAATTTATAGCCTTCTCCAAGAG
>LGFB01000221.1 GCA_001508835.1 bacterium 42_11 | reverse complement strand
AGGTGCAAAAGGTTGGTTCCTCCAGCACTGACGTGGGAAAACGGATTTCTGTACATTTTGGACCAGAGGTTGCTTCCTCATGTTGTTGAGTATATAAAATGTGAAGACCATAACGATGTTGCTCGTGCCATCAAGGAGATGGCAGTAAGAGGGGCCCCTGCTATTGGTATAGCAGCGGCTTATGGAGTGGTATTAGGTGTAAGGAAATATTCTTTTGGTAGGTTAGAGGAGATAGTTCAGACGTTAGCTAAAACTCGACCGACGGCTGTTAACTTGTTTTGGGCTCTTGAAAGGATGAGGGAAAAAGCTGTAAGAGCATCATCTTGGATAGAGCTTCTCGATGAAGCGAAAAACATACATGAGGAAGATATAAGAGCTAATGAAACCATGGGAAGGTATGGAGCGGAGCTTATACCTGATGGGGCCGGCATACTGACCCATTGTAATGCCGGTGCTCTTGCAACAGGAGGTTTAGGAACTGCGCTTGGCGTCATAAGGATGGCCTTTCGTCAAGGAAAGAGAATACGTGTTTATGCTGATGAGACTAGACCTGTGCTTCAAGGGGCAAGGTTGACTACCTGGGAGCTTATGATGGATGGTATCGATGTTACCCTTATAACGGATAACATGGCGGGCTATCTTATGGCGAAGGGAGAAATAGATTTGGTAATAGTTGGAGCTGATAGGATAGCTTCTAATGGAGATGTAGCAAACAAGATAGGAACCTATTCTCTTGCTGTTTTGACTAAACATCATGATATTCCCTTTTATGTTGCTGCGCCAACTTCTACTATAGACCTTAAGGTTCGCTCTGGGAGAGAAATACCAATTGAAGAAAGGGATCCAAGAGAGGTTAGGGAGATCGGAGGTGTAAAAATAGCACCGCCCGATGTTAGAGTACTTAATCCTGCTTTTGATGTTACTCCAGCTGAGCTGGTAAGCGCTATAATAACGGAGAAAGGAATCTTAAGGCCTCCTTTCGATAAGAGTTTGTATGAGATTTTTGGAGGAGGGGGAAACTTTGATCAAGAAAAGATATAGCGGACACCAATTGAGAAAAATGTTTTTGGATTTTTTTGAAGAGAGGGGCCATAAAGTTTTTCCAAGTTTTTCTTTGATTCCTGATGATCCAACTATACTACTCACTATCGCAGGAATGGTTCCCTTTAAACCCTATTTTCTTGGCGAAAAGGAGCCTCCCGTTAGTAGAGCAACGACCTGTCAAAAGTGTATTAGAACAAATGATATAGAAAACGTTGGTAATACTGCAAGGCATCATACCTTTTTCGAGATGTTGGGAAATTTTTCTTTCGGCGATTACTTTAAGAAGGAAGCCATAGGTTGGGCGTGGGATTTTGTTACGAAGGTTTTGGAATTGCCTCAAGAGAGGCTATGGGTTACCATTTATGAAGATGACGATGAAGCGTTTGACATCTGGCATAAACTTATAGGACTTCCTGAGGAAAGAATAGTAAGGATGGGAGAGGAAGACAACTTTTGGAAAGTTGGTCCTGTTGGACCTTGTGGCCCTTGCTCTGAGATTATAATAGATCAAGGGGAAGAGTTTGGCTGTGGTAAGCCTACTTGTGGAGTGGGATGTGATTGTGATAGATACCTTGAACTTTGGAATCTCGTCTTTATGCAGTATAACAGAAAAGAGGATGGCTCTTTAGAACCATTGCCCAAGAAAAATATAGATACTGGTATGGGATTGGAAAGGCTTGCCTCCGTAATGCAAGGAGTCAGAAATGATTTCGAAACGGATTTGCTCTTTCCCTTGATTAGAAAGACTGAAAGCCTTTGTGGAGTTAGATATGGAGATAGACCGGAAAGTGATAAGGCATTGAAGATAATAGCGGATCACGTTAGAGCTGTCACTTTCATGATAGCTGATGGAATAATGCCTTCTAATGAAGGAAGAGGTTATGTATTGAGAAGAATTCTTCGCAGAGCTGTTGTAAGTGGGTGGAGGCTTGGCTTGGAGAAACCTTTCCTTCACGAGTTAGTTTCCAAGGTCGTTGAGATGATGGGAGAAGTATATCCGGAGGTAGTTGAAAACCATCGCTTGGCTTCTGAAGTCGTTTTGTTAGAGGAAGAGAGGTTTAGAAGAACCTTGTCTTACGGGCTTAACCTTTTTGAAAGTTTAGTTTCCAAAGCCAAATCGGAAAATCGTGATCTGTTGTCAGGCGAGGAAGTATTTAGACTTTATGATACTTATGGTTTTCCATACGAGCTTACAAGGGAGATGGCAAGCGAGTATGGGCTTAAGGTAGACGAAGATGGCTTTCTTAAGGCTATGGAGGATCAAAGAGAAAAAGCGAGGCGACGTCTTAGGAAGGAAGGTGCCGATAGCTTCTATAGGGATGTTAAGGAGGAAGTGGGAGAGACCATTTTCGTT
>LGFB01000220.1 GCA_001508835.1 bacterium 42_11 | reverse complement strand
TCCTTTGTTTAAAGCCAGAGGAAGCATGCCAAAAATGGTAGTTAGGGTAGTCATAAGAACTGGTCTTAATCTTCTTCTGCCAGCTTCTTCGACAGCTTCGTATAGTTTAAGCCCTCTTGCTTTAAGAAGGTTGGTATAGTCTACCAATACGATAGCATTATTTACCACGATTCCCACAAGCATTACTATTCCCAGAAATCCTTGCACAGAGATGGGAACCCCCGTAAGTAGAAAGGCAAAGGCTACTCCCGTTAAAGCAAAGGGGACGCTGAACATTATAACGAATGGATGTCCAAAAGCCTCAAACTGCCCAGCCATCACCATGTAGACGAGAATGATGCCTATCAAAAACAGCCATCCTAACTGTTGGAAGGATTCTTCTTGTTGTTCAACCTGTCCGCCGAACTTTATCCTTACACCAGGAGGAATATCCATATTGGATATCGTTTCTTTGATGTCTTCAACTACTGCTCCAAGAGCTCTTCCCGAAACATTACATTCCACGGTTACATATCTTTCTCTGTCTTTTCTTAGTATTTCGCTTGTTCCGTAGTCTTGTTTTATTTCGGCTATTGTTCCAAGCTTAACGAACTTTCCAGATAGAGTTTGGATTGGTAGTTCAGCAAGTTTTGATATTTCATAGTTTCTTGCATTTTCGAGTTTAAGAGTTATGTCATAGTTTTCTCCACTTTCGGAAAATTCGGTTGGGGAGCTTCCGTATAGATATCCTCTTAAGGTGTCAGCTATGGTTGCTATGTTGAGGTCTAAAAAGGAGGCTTTCTCTCTGTCTATTTTTATATGTATTTCAGGTCTATCTTCCCTTTTCCCTAAGGCTACATCTACTGTTCCGGGTATCTCCTTAACTTTCTTTTCTATTTCTCTTGCCACCTTCGTTATTTCGTCAAGGTCATTACCATATATCTCTATGACTATGTTCTTACTCCCCACGAACATGGATCTTATTCCGCTTGAGGCTGTAACATTTACCTTCTCTACGCCTGGAATGGTTGATAGGAACGTTCTTAACTCGTCCGCTATCTCGTGTGCTCTTCTTTTTCTCTCCTTCAGGCTTTTCAGCCTTATGTAAAGTGTTGCTGCATTTGGACCTTCGTTTTGTCCCAAGGCCTTTCCAAAGCCCTCCTCCGTTTCCCCACAGAATCCGCCGGTGTGAACTGCTTCAGGGACTTTTTCGTTGATATAAGCTATAAGACTTTTTAGTACGCTGTTAGTATAGTCCACGTTTGTTCCCTCAGGGAGGGTTATATTTACCTGAAGGTCCCCCGTGTCCGGTTCTGGAACAAACTCGGTATCTATGAATCGAAAGCCATATATGGTCATGAGGAAGAGTAAAAGCGCGAGTCCAACAACTATCTTCTTGTGTCTTAGAGACCATGCTATCAAGCTTTTGTAATTGTTCTCTATCCATGATAGTATCTTATCACCTATTTTTGCCACCAAGCTCTTTTTCCTTAGCGTTTCTTCTTTAACCAGTTTAATCGTGCTTACCGGAATTAAGGTTAAGGCGACCACGAGTGAGGCTGTTATGGCTCCAACGATTACTACTCCGAGAGATTTGAAGAGGATACTCGTTAGTCCTGATATAAACATTAGGGGAACGAATACAGCTATTGTTGTCAAACTTGAAGCCATAATAGCACCGCCGACTTCTTCCGCTCCAAGTATGGCTGCTATTTCTGGACGTGCACCCTTTATCCTATATTCCATTATGCTATCTGTTACTACTATCGCGTTGTCTACGACCATCCCAGAGGCAATTGCCAAGGCGCTTAGGGTCATAACATTTATACTAAAGTCCGCTATCTTCATTATGAGGAAGTTTATTATTAGGGAGAAAGGAATGGCAAAGGCGATTATCATGGATGGTCTTACGCTTCCGAGGAATGCATAAGTGATTATTATCACCAGAGCTATACCAAAAAAGAGGGAGGTAGCTAAGTTTTTAAGGGAGAGGAAAATGTAGCGAGAGGTGTCCAGTACCATGTTTACCTTCACATAGGAAGGTAAGAGCTTAGATATTTCCTCTAACTTGCTTCTTATGCCCGTTGCAACCTGAACCGTATTGGCATCTATATTTTTTAATGCAACCAGTATCACGCTTGGTTTTCCTTCGGAGTAGCTAAACATTTGCCGATCCTTAAAAGAATCTTCCACGCGGGCGACATCTTTTAGCCTTACGATTTTCCCACTGAAGTTTCCTAAGACGGTGTTGGCTATTTCGCTTACATTCTTAAACTTCCCGGGGACTCTCACAAAAAATTCTGTTCTTCCTACCTTAAGGGAGCCTGCAGGGATGTTTATATTCTCCGCTGATAGTATGTTCCTCAACATTTGAATACTTATTCCATAGGCTTCAAGTTTCTGGGGATCAAGCTCTATTCTTATTTCCC
>LGFB01000219.1 GCA_001508835.1 bacterium 42_11 | reverse complement strand
GCCTTTTCAAAAGGAGGGAAGAAAAATGAAGGTTAAAGTTTATTCAACGCCAACCTGTCCCTATTGCCATATGGCTAAGAAGTATCTGTCGCAGAAGGGGGTAGAGTTTGAGGACATCGATGTGAGTAGAAACAGAGAGGCAGCAATGTACATGATAATGAAGACGGGGCAAATGGGAGTACCAGTGATCGAGATATGTGACAAGTTCATAGTTGGCTATGATCCTAATGCTATCGACGAGGCATTGAAGGAGTGCGTGCAGGAGTGAGAGAGAAGCTCCTTAAATTAGTTCCTGAGATAGCTTGGATAAGGGATGAGGAGCTGAGGGAGAAGGTTGTTTCCACATGGATCCAAGCTCTAAAGAGAGGAGGATGGGAGCCTGAAGACATGGCCAGGCTCCCATTCACTCTCCTCATAGACGAACATATAGTCAGTTTTTTAGACCACGTTAGAGCTGTTGTAAATATGACCAAGCGTGCCTTAGATGTATCTCAAGAGATTTATGGAGATAAACTTTCCATCAATGAGGACATACTTTTAGCAGGAGCTTTACTTCATGATGTGGGAAAGCTGATGGAATATGAACTTAAAGAAGGTAAGTATGTTCAAACGAAAATAGGGAAGACTCTAAGGCATCCTTTTATTGGAGCTGCTTTAGCTTATTTGAATGGGCTTCCTTCCGAAGTTTCTCACATAATTGCTTTCCATTCTCACGAAGGTGACCATATTAAAAGGTCACTTGAGGCTTTAATAGTAAATAAAATTGACCTTTTAAACTTTGAATTATTCAAAGTTAAGGGAGAGGTGATTTCCTCTGGGCAAGACGATAATAGAGAAAATAGCATCGAGCAAACTGGGCAGGGAGGTTAAAGCGGGAGAAAGAGTTTGGTTACCTCTTGACCTTATAGTTATAAGGGACTTTGCAGGTCCCAATGCCATTCTTCAATTTGAGGAGTTAACAAAAGGAGAAGGAAAGGTTTTCGATCCCCAAAAGATAGCTATTACTTTCGATTATCAGGTTCCCGCAAAAGATGAGAAGGTAGCTAATAACCAAAAAATCTGTAGGGATTTCGCCAAACGTCAGGGCATAAAACACTTTTTTGATGTAAATTCGGGGATAGGACAGCATGTGCTTCTTGAAAAGGGTTTAGTTACACCAGGTAGTGTGATTATAGGCACAGATAGTCATATGAACTTGCTTGGTGCTGTTGAATCTTTCTCTATCGGGGTTGGAAATACGGACATAGTGGCTGGTTTTGTATTGGGAAAGCTTTGGTTTAGAATTCCACAAAGTGTTAAGGTGGTTTTCAATGGGGAGCTAGAATATCCGGTTACATCTAAAGATGTAGCATTATTTTTTGTTAGCGAATTTGGAGGAGACGGTGCTAACTATCTTTCCATTGAGTTTGATGGAGAAATTGTGAATAAATTTTCTCTTGCTGATAGAATAACTCTTGCCAGTATGGTTACGGAAACAAGTGGTAAGATTGGTTTTATGGTTCCTAACGATGGGGTTAAAAGCTTTTTAAAAGAGAGAGTTGGTAAGGAAGTGGAAGTGCTCGAGCCAGACGATGATGCCTTTTACACGGATATAAGAGAATATGACATTACTCACCTTGAACCTCTCGTTTCTTGTCCCCATGTCCCTGAGAATGTTAGAAAGGCTAGGGAGCTTGAAGATGTAAGGATTGATGAAGTATTCATCGGGTCTTGCACGAATGGTAGATATGAGGATTTTAAGCTGGCTTATGATTATCTTCTTAAGGTGGGCAAGGAGTTTAATCCGAATGTGAGAGTAATATTTACGCCTGCAACGAGAGAGGTTGCTATAAGGTTATTTGAGGAGGGAATAGCCAAAGCTTTTGTCGAAGCTGGGGGAGTTTTTACCAATCCGGGATGTAGCCTCTGTACTATTGGACACCATGGTATCTTGGCGAGGGGAGAGATTCTATTAAGCACTTCTAATAGAAACTTTCAAGGCAAGTTAGGTAAGGGTTCTTATGTGTACCTTTGTAGTCCTCTGACGGCTATAGCTTCAGCCATAACTGGAAAGATAACCGATCCACGAGATTTACTTTAGGAGGTGCGTTCGCATGCCATTGTTACGAGGAAGGGCTTGGGTTTTTGGAGACAATATCGACACAGACTTGATTTATCATGGTAAATATCTTCCTTTGACAGATCCTTGGGAAATGGCAAAGCATGCAATGGAATACGTGCCGGGTATGGAGGACTTTTCCAGGATGGCGAAACCGGGGGATTTTGTAGTTGCAGGTCGAAATTTTGGCTCTGGAAGCTCAAGGGAGCATGCGGTTTTGTGCTTGAAATACCTTGGCATAGCAGGGGTCATAGCGGAGAGTATATCAAGGATATACTATAGGAATGCTATAAACAATGGCTTTCTTATACTTG
>LGFB01000218.1 GCA_001508835.1 bacterium 42_11 | reverse complement strand
ATCAGTCGACGGCATGGGAGTATGAACTTATAGTTATGACAGGAGCAGCGATGTATGTTCTTTCGTGGGGATATGTTCTGCTTCATAACGCTCACACGCGGGTTGACATTATTTATAGTCGTTTTTCTCCTCGCGGTAGAGCTCTTATAGATGCAATTGGGGCTCTTTTATTTTTATTTCCTCTGATAGGGGCGATGACTCGTGTTTCTTATTCGTGGATGCTTTTTTCTATCTCTATTAAAGAGACTTCTGCTGCAACCTATGTTTATCCTCCCCTCTATCCTTTAAGAACCATCGTTTTTATAGGTTTCTTGCTGTTTTTATTGCAAGGAGTAAACTTTTTTATTCGGAATGTCTACTATGTGATAAAGGGTGATCGCCTATGAATCTTACGCCTGAAATTGTTACCGTTTTAATGTTTTCGGGGGTTTTTCTCTCGGTTTTAACAGGCTTTCCCTTTGCGTTGGGAATAGGGACTATGGGATTCGCTATCGGCACCTTGGTTTTCGGTCTTCCAAGTACAATGGAGCTATATTATAGCCGCATTTTTGCTCAGATTACCAACTATACCTTACTTGCTGTTCCTCTTTTTGTGTTTATGGGCAACATGCTTGAGCGTTCTGGGATAACAGAGAAGCTCTTCGAGACCCTTTACATCTTGCTTGGCAGATTGCGCGGAGGACTTGCCATAGCTACCGTGTTGATGGGAACTATTTTAGCTGCTTGTGTGGGCGTTATAGCTGCTTCTGTTACAGCTTTGGCTTTGCTTGCTCTTGGCCCCATGGTTAAAAGGGGATATGATAAGGCTTTGGCGAGTGGAACCGTTTGTGCCGCAGGAACTTTGGGAATCCTGATTCCGCCAAGCATCATGCTCGTAGTCTATGGGCCTGCAGCTGGGGTTTCCGTAGGAAAGCTCTTTTTCGGTGCTTTCTTCCCCGGTTTCCTCTTATCTTTGCTTTATTGCGCTTACATATTAATTTATTGTTTGATAAACAAGAAGGCGGGACCGGCCGTTCCTCCCGAGGAAATAGCGGGTATATCTTTTTCAACGAAAATGAAGATGCTTTCCGTTTCCTTGCTTCCTCCGCTCATTTTGATTTTAGCTGTTCTTGGTAGCATATTTTTTGGTATAGCGGCTCCGACGGAGGCGGCAGCTGTTGGAGCATTCGCTGCCACCATCTTAGCGATAGTCTATCGTAGATTTAGCTGGGAAGTTTTGAAAAGCGTGGCTATTGATACTGTGCGTTTAAGCGGGATGGTCTTCCTCATATTGGCTATGGCTTCTGCTTTCGTGGGTGTTTTTCTGAGAGCTGGATGTGGTGAAGTTGTGGCTAATGTGATAATGAAATCTCCTGGTGGGAAGTGGGGGGCTTTTATTGTAATGATGGCTATACTTTTCTTTCTTGGGATGTTTATAGACTGGCTGGGCATAGTTCTTCTTCTTGTCCCTATAGTGACTCCTATCGCTACGAAGTTAGGTTTTGACCCCATTTGGTTTGCGATGATGGTTTGTATTAACCTTCAGATGTCCTTTTTAACTCCTCCCTTCGCTTATGCCATATTTTTCTTAAAAGGCACGGCACCACCAGAGCTGGGCATAGAGACAGGTCACATAATTCGGGGAGTTATCCCGTTTATAATCTTGATAATGGTTGGCTTAGCTTTATGTATAGCATTTCCCCAGATAATTCTGTGGTTGCCAAGCAAGATGTTTTAAAAGGTAAATTATAAAAAATGAAAGGAGGTAGTGTATTATGCGGAGAAAGGGCTGGTTGATGGTGTTTGCTTGTATGTTGGTGCTTCTTGTTGCTACAGGCTTGGTCTATGCGCAGGAGAAGGTTTACACCTTTACAGGGCAGTCTCGTATGCCATCGGGCAATGTTTTTTATGAATCGCTTGTAAGGGCTTGTAAAAATGCGGAAGCTGCAAGTGGTGGGAGGTTGGTATTTAAAATTTATCCTGCAGGGGCAATATCCCCAGCGACAAAGGAGCTTGATGGCGTTCACAGAGGGGTTTTGGACTTTGCTGATACCTGTTACATGTACTACAGGGATAGATGGCCTGCAGCTCCCATATTTACCGCGAAGCCTGCGGGGATGTCTCCCTCTGAGGCATTGCTTTGGGTTCTCGAAGGGGGAGGTCACGAGCTCATAGTTGAGATGTTAAAGGATTATAACGTTCAGATATTGAGGGGCGCTGGTCAGTTAGCTCCACCGGAGATCTTCCTCGTGACCAATAAACCTCTTAAGAGCGTGGCAGACCTTAAGGGAATGAGAATTCGTTCTGCAGGAGACGGTGCTGCAATTCTTGATAGACTTGGAGCTGCTTGTACTCTAATGCCAGTGGGTGAGGTCTTTGAGGCTATGCACCGTGGTGTTATCGACGCCTATGAGGTAGCAAGCCCTGCAGTTAACTGGA
>LGFB01000217.1 GCA_001508835.1 bacterium 42_11 | reverse complement strand
GCCCGCCTCTAAAACCTCTGGGTCGTCGCTATCGAAGGATAAGGGAGAGCTTATAATTTTAAGCAACTCTATGGTTGCTTTTCTCATCAAGAATTTTCTATCGACCTCGGGAACGCCCACATTTAAGTCTATAAGGTCGGCGCCAGCTAATTCTTGCTCTATAGCGTCTCTTTTTAGGATTTCGAGCTTACCTTCTTTTAACTCTTTTGCAAGGATTTTTCTTCCCGATGGATTAATTCTTTCTCCTATAACTATCGTTTTGCTTCCGTCGCAGGTAATTAACTTGGACCTGCTTGTGAAAAATATCCCCCTTTTAATCGACCGTTTGGCAGGTCCCCTTCCTTTAAGCTCTTTTAAAAGGAGGCTTATATGATGGGGAGTGGTGCCACAACAACCTCCTATTATGTTGGCTCCTGCCTTGTATATTTCTACGGCAAGCTCTAAGAACCTTTCAGGTGGAACTTC
The DNA here is from genome assembly GCA_001508835.1 of bacterium 42_11. Taxonomy (GTDB): domain Bacteria; phylum Synergistota; class GBS-1; order GBS-1; family GBS-1; genus 42-11. The sequence goes on along the minus strand of LGFB01000217.1, from coordinate 1,995 downwards.
GTCCCATTTTTCTGGAGGACCTGCGTTTGGATAAGCTATTATTGGGGTTTCGGTATAGCTTGCCATATCCTTTATTATTTCCGGGAAGATAAAGGGGTTGGTTCCACAGTTTGCTCCTATTCCGTCAGCCTTCCAGGAGCTTAAGCTGACTGCTCCCACGGAAGGGGATGTTCCAGTTACTGTGAGGGTTCCTTCTGTGAAGGTTAAGGAACATATTATAGGTTTTTTAACGGGAAGCTCCCTTAACCCCATAATTGCAGCTTTTACTTCCATGATATCTATGGCTGTCTCTACGAGGAAGAAATCGACTCCGCCATCGGCGAGGGCCATACCCTGTTCTTTAAAGATATTTACGGCCTCTTCAAAAGATAGATCTCCAAGCGGTTCTAACATTCTTCCCAAGGGACCTAAGGAACCAGCGACCAATGCTTTTCCCATAGAGGCTTCTTTTGCTATTTCGGCTGCTCTTCTGTTTATTTCATAAAGCTTGTGTGCAAGTCCTTTGCTTTGAAGCTTTATCCTGTTTCCTCCAAAGGAGTTGGTAGTTATTATATCGGCTCCTGATTCTACATAGGCTCTGTGAACCTCCTTTACTATTTCTGGGCTTGACAGATTGAGTTCTTCGGGAATAGCTGTTGGAGGAAGGCCTCGTTTATAAAGCTCTGTTCCCATGGCTCCATCTAATATCAACACCTTGTCTAACTTCAGAGTCAACCTTTCATCACCCCTATTACGGCTGTAACAGATTTTCTTGGGATAAGTATGTATGATGGGGAAACCCTTATACCAAGAGACTTTCCTCCCGAAAACTCAATCAGCTTTTCCTGAATGAGGAGGGGAAAGTCTCCATATCCAGGGCTATACCTTCTTGTTAAGCTTAGTCCTTTTCGCGTTGCTTCTGCTTTAAGGAGATTGTTTAAGTAGTCCATAGCTGTGTCTGCAGCGGTTGATCCTATGGCATCAAGGATGGTAGCCTCAAGGACTTTTTTCTTCTCCAAAAGGCTGTTTATCTCTTCTTCAAGCTCATTTCCTATCGTGGTTGCACAGAGTATAACTTCGATGGAATCCTTAAGAAGTCTTGCAATGTCTCGCCCCGGTAGCTCGAACGCTTCTGTTTCTATAACGTTTTCTCCTTTGGCGGTTATTGGATAACTTCTTGAAATTGCCGAAGGAGAAATTAAGGTTTTTGAAAGTATAATTAATCTTTCTATCAATAGGTTTATTTCTGAAGGGGTTTCGGTTATTCCTTTGTATTCTCCCAGATATCTTCGGACCTCTTCTTTCTTTATCTCTACCGGAATATTTTTAAGGGATAGATCAAAGCTCATGTATCATATTATATCAAAGTTTGAAAAAAGAGCTCCTTAGGTCCGTTGTAAGATATTCGCTCAGCGAGCTTCACGGCTTCCCTGTATGGTATCTGTCCCTTTTCTACCATTTCTCCCAAAACGCTTGAAAGAACTCTCCTGAATACCTCTATTCTGGAACCGAAGGAGAATAGTTTTCTTGAATCTGTAACCATTCCAGCAAGGTTGTATAGGATATCTACGGTAGCTACATATTTAAGGTAGGTTTCCATACCATAAGGGCTGTCGTTAAACCACCATGGGGCTCCCAAGAAAACGTTGGGAAAGGCTCTTGCAATGGTTGCTATGGTTGGAAGATGGGTGGGGTCGAGGACATACAGAATTATTTTAAGTCTACTATCAAACTCGTTCAGAAAAAACCTCAGTCCCTCTGCTATCTCTATGAAATTCGTGGATATATCTCCGCCAGAGTTAGGCCCAAGCGTTTCGAAAAGGCTTTTTCTGTAATCCCTTAGTGCACCGATATGAAGCTGGGTTACCCAACCTTTTTCCTCATTCATCTTGCCGAACTCGATCATCATGAAAGCCTTAAAGTCGTTTATTTCCTCTTCCTCAAGACTTTCTCCCGAGATAGCCTTCTTATATATTTCCTCTGCCCTCTTTCTTTCAACAAAGTAGATTAGAGGGT
>LGFB01000216.1 GCA_001508835.1 bacterium 42_11 | reverse complement strand
CCTTGAGCAAAAGTAATTCGCCGGGTTTCACTCCTTCCGCTATCCCTCCGACTGAAGCAGTAACTATTAAAATCTTTACACCCCATAAGGCCAAAACTCTTATGGGAAAAGTAACTTCTTCCATCGTATAACCTTCATAAAAATGAACTCTTCCCTGTAAAACTATAAACGTCTTCTCGTTCCTTTCCCCTATCCAAAGTTTGCCATCATGCCCTGGCACCGTTGTCAAAGGAAAATTAGGAATATCCTTGTAAAGGATGAATCCCGTAGCTCCCAATTCTTCAGCAGTACTACCAAGCCCGCTACCCAAAACTATCCCTATATACGGACTTTTGTTCTTAAATCTTGTTCTGAGAAATTCCACACACTCTTCTACCTTCTTCAACAAACCCATATCCATCCTCTCCTATGCCCTTGGATGGCTCTTTTTATATACCTCTTTTAATCTTTCCAAATCTACGTGAGTATATACCTGTGTAGTTGTAAGGCTAGCATGACCTAACATTTCCTGAAGGGTTCTTAAATCAGCCCCTCCCTCAAGCAAATGGGTAGCAAACGTATGTCTCAAAGAATGAACCGTATATTTCGTGCTTAGACCAGCCTTCGAAATATAAAGTTTAGATCTATGCCATACAGTTTCTCTTAATATTTTACCTCCTCGCTTGCTCAAAAACAAAAAACCTAAATCTTTCTTTCCTTGGATCAGCTTAGGCCTAACCTCATTTAGGTACTTTTCTATCCAATAAAGAGCATCCTTGCCCACAGGAACCATTCTCTCCTTAGCGCCTTTTCCTATACATTTCAGAACCCCTTCTTTAAAGTTTAGGTCACTAACTTTAAGATTGACAAGCTCAGATATCCTTAGCCCAGAAGCGTAAAGCAACTCAAATATAGCCCTGTCTCTAATTCCTATTAAGTCTTGGGTAGGAATAGATTCAAGGAACTTTACAATTTCTCCATGAGAAAGAAAAAGAGGCAATTGTTTTTTAAGAGAAATAGAAGGTACCCTGGATCCCCCACCATACTTTTGAGGATCCAGGGTCACCAAAAACTCAAGAAAAGCTTTTATAGAAGCAAGTTTCCGCAAGATTGTAGACTCTTTAGCACCTATAACTCTTAAATGAGCTATGTAATCCTTAAGGGCTTCCTCAACATCACTAACTCCACCTTGTTCCATATACTCAAGGAAGCTTACAACATCCGTTGTATAGGAATTAACGGTGCCTTGAGAGACTCCTCTCTCGCTTACAAGAAAACCTTTAAATTCGTTAAGAAGTTCTTTCATTCCATAAAAGAAGATAATAAAGAATACCTGCTATCGTTTTAGCGTCCTTTATTTCCCCATTTCTAATCATCTCCTTCAGCTCATCTACAGAATATACTTCAACTTGAACCTTTTCATCGCTTTCAAGCTTTTGTGCTCCTTCAACCAAATTGGTTGCCAAAAAGAGATGCATCTTCTCATTACAAAAGCCGGGACTAGAGTAAAAACAAGCGAGCTCTTGCACATCTTTAGCCATGTAACCCGTCTCTTCTAAAAGCTCCCGTTTAGCAGCATCAATCGGAGCTTCTTCCTTCTCCAAAGTCCCTGCCGGCAACTCTATTAATTCCTCTCCAACAGGATATCTATATTGCCTAACTGTAACAATCTTACCATCATCCAAAACAGGTATGATCACAGCAGCCCCTTTATGCTCCACTACCTCTCTTTTGGCTTTTTTACCATCTTCTAAAATGACCTCGTCTACCCTTAAATTTAACACCTTTCCTGCATATATTAGCATCCTATTAAGTGTTTTTTCCATACTGCAATCCCTTCCTGAAAGCCTTTTCGTTAATTTCTAGCATGGAAGCTTTTTTATCTCCTAAAGCCTCTTTTAATGCCGAGAGAAAAGCAGTTTCACTTGGGAAACCCCTCTTAGAAATATAAGCTCCAACCATGATTAGATTAGCCACTCTTCGGTCACCAAGTTCAACAGAATCCTTGGTCGCTGGAATTCCCACTACCTCTATGTCTTCCCTGCTACCGTCGTAGTTGACCAAAGAGCTATCGTAGATAAGCATTCCTCCTGGCAAAAGCTTCGGAAGAAACTTTTCTAAAGAAGGCTGATTAAAGGCGAACAAAACTTTTGGAAAAGTTACAATGGGAGAACCTATGGGTTCATCGGATATTATCACCGTGCAATTTGCGGTTCCCCCTCTCATCTCAGGCCCATAAGAGGGAATCCAAGTAACGTGTTTCCCTTCTTTCATTCCAGCCAAAGCAAGTAACTTACCCGCTAAAAGTATCCCCTGCCCTCCAAAACCCGCTAGAATTATGCTTTCAAACATTTTAAATCACTCTCCCTTTGGAACCTTAAATTCTCCTAATGGGTAGAGCTTCTCCATCTCCTCAGCAACCCACTTTTGTGCGTCAACCGGTGACATTCCCCAATTAGTGGGACACATAGACAAAACCTCAACCAACG
>LGFB01000215.1 GCA_001508835.1 bacterium 42_11 | reverse complement strand
CTTCCAATCCCTGCCTTAGAGCCTTTCCCGAGCCAGAGCATTCTATTAATATATCTACTCCATCTCCATTTGTATAATCTAATATCGTTTTGACCAAGTCTGTCTCTTTCGAATTTATGACTTCGTCCGCTCCTACCCTTTTTGCCAACGAAAGCCTGTATTCTTTGATATCAGCTGCAAATATCTTGCTTGCTCCCGAGGCCTTGGCTACTGCGATTGAAAAAAGACCTATTGGTCCACAACCGGTTATGAGAACGGTTTTTCCAGATACATCCTCAGCTAATACGCCTTCAAGAGCTACACCAAGTGGCTCTTGAACCGCACAATACTTAAGTGGAATGACTTTAGGATTTTGCCAAAGAATCTTTTCAGGAGCTACCGTGTATTCAGCGAAAGAGCCAGGTGTATGAATGCCAAATAAAGTCATGAATCTGCATATACCGTGATTGCCCGTGAGGCATTGCTTGCATCTTCCGCAAAATATGTGGGTTTCGGCAGAAACGATGTCTCCTACCTTTATTCGACTTACATTTTTCCCTACCTCAACCACTTCACCTACAAATTCGTGTCCCATTATTTGGGGTAATTTTACATTTTCCCGTGCCCATTGATTCCACAAATAGATGTGGTGATCGGTTCCGCATACTGCTGAGTATAAAACCTTTATTAGAGCTTCGTCTTCCTTTGGCGTTGGAATTGCTACCTCTTTTAATTGTGCTCCTTTCCCCTCGTTCTCTTTAACTATGGCCTTCATTTTTTTCATTTTTTTATCCTCCCTTCTTTATTTTAATATTATAGCACTATTGTTATTTTTAATAATCTGACTTATAATAAATAAGTGGTGGGGATCGAATGGAGAATAATGTTGTTCTTGAAGTTAGAAATTTAACGAAAAGGTTCGGCGGATTGGAAGCGGTAAAGGATGTTTCCTTTCATGTCAGAGAGGGAGAAATTTTAGGGCTCGTTGGCCCTAATGGAGCAGGAAAAACCACCTGTTTTAACCTCATAAGTGGTGTCTTAAAGCCTACAAGTGGGAAAATATATTTTTTAGGAAAAGAGATTACTGGTCTTCCCCCTCATAAGATTGCCAAGCTTGGTATCGGAAGAACCTTTCAGATAGTCCGCCCCTTTAAGGGTTTAACTTCTTGGCAGAATGTTCTCGTTGCCTACGGTAAGAAAAAGTATGATAGTTTGTTTGAAAGCCTGAAGACCTACATTTCCTCAGACTTAAAAAAGGTAGCATACGAATTTATAGAAAGCGTTGGGTTGAATGGATATGAGGAAATACCTACAGCTGTGCTTCCATTGGGGGTATTGAGGAGACTGGAAATAGCAAGAGCTTTAGCTCTTTCTCCGAAACTTCTTCTTCTTGATGAGTCCTTTTCGGGTCTGGCTCATGAGGAAATAACCCCGTTAATGGAGCTTATAAGGTCGATAAGAGAGAAGGGTATCTCCGTTTTGCTGATAGAGCACAATATGAGGGTGGCTATGGCATTGTGTGATAGAATGGTTGTTTTGGATCATGGACAAAAAATAGCTGAAGGTTTACCTGAGGAAATAAGAAGCAATCCCCAGGTTATAGAGGCTTATCTTGGTAAGGGTGGGAGTGAGGAGTTTGAACCTTCTTGAGCTTCAAGACCTTCATTTAAGCTATGGGAAGATTAAGGCGTTGAAGGGGGTTTCTATAGTAGTCAGGCGGGGAGAGCTCGTGACGATTATAGGAGCAAATGGTGCGGGTAAGACAAGTATACTACGTTCTATAATGGGGTTGGAAAAGGTCGAAAAGGGACAGATATTGTGGGAAGGAATGCCTTTGAACGGTATGGCAGCTCATTTGAGAGCTCAACTGGGCATAAGAATGGTGCCCGAGGGTGCACGGGTTTTTCCTGACCTTACGGTGGAGGAGAACCTAAGGGTAGGGGCTTTTCCTCTCACTGATAGAAGGGAAATCGAGACTCGAATGAAAGAGGTTTTTGAGCTATTTCCCGTACTTGAGGAGAGGAGATCCCAGCTTGCTGGAACCATGAGTGGTGGGGAGAGGCAGATGCTCTCTTTAGGTAGAGCTTTAATGGCTAAACCAAAGCTTCTGATGATAGATGAGGCTTCTTTGGGTCTCATGCCGATCTTGGTTGAAAAGATTTATGATTCGATAAACGAGCTTAAAAGAAAAGGTATCACCATTTTGCTTGTGGAGCAGAATGCTCGTCAAGCCCTGAAAGTTGCCGATAGAGGGTATGTTTTAGAGACAGGAAGCATAGTGCTTGAGGGTAGTGCGAAGGAGCTTGCGGGTAACCCTATGGTTAAGGAAGCTTATCTTGGTGGTTAAAGGGCCTCATTTTCCCAGAGGCTGTAAAATAAAAAGGAGGTGGTCTCCTTGAAGAAACTGGCATTAGTGGTGGTTATGTTTCTTTGTGTGGGAGGAGTGGCTTTTGCAGAGGATACCATTAAGATAGGGTTTTTCGCTCCTCTTACAG
>LGFB01000214.1 GCA_001508835.1 bacterium 42_11 | reverse complement strand
GGATCTTGAGCTGGTGAGGAAGTTTAACGAGAATAATGTTGCCCTTCAGGGCTTTCCTTGGGGTAGCATAGACTGGGAGGAAAAGGTTGCAGTAGTAAAAGGCATAGGTATGATTCCGGAAAAGTATGATACTGAAGCACAGGCTAAACTTCTCGCCAGAAGAGCGGCTATTTTGACGGCACAGAGAAATGCACTTTTTCTTCTATATCAGCTAAATTATCCCATTCCCAAGGGATATAAAAGTGTTCGGATAAAGGGAGTAGTTGGCGGAGGCTATATTGATGAAGAAAGTTTTGATGGTAAGTTTTATAGAATAACGTTGAGGATACCTTTGAAGGATCTTTTAGAGTATAGTGTGGAAATTCAGTGAGGAGGGGTAGAGGAGATATGAAGAGGGTTTGGTTTGTGATTCTTCTTCTTTTGACCATGGTAGTGTCAGAGTCTACTGCCTTCGGAGCTTCCGATAGAATGAGGGTGGCTGTTGTGGACTTTAGTAATAATGTTACGGGTCCAGAAAGCTCTCAGGTTGAAGCTGTTAGAAGGGCGATAACGGACATGTTTATAACTGAGCTATGGAAAACGCAAATGTTTTCAATAGTGGAGAGGAGTCGATTGGAGGCCATAGCGAGGGAGCATAACTTAGCTCAATCGGGGCTCGTTGACGCCTCTACGGCTGCTCAGTTGGGTAAACTTTTGGGCGTTGAAGCTATAATCACAGGTAGCATTACTCAATTTACTTTAAAGAAGAAGGGCGGGGTCCTTCCCATTCCTCAATTGGGTGGAATAGCTCTCGGTGAGGCGGAAGCTAATGTTACTTTAGATGTGAGAATGGTTAGCGTTGAAACCGGAGAAATACTTTTAGTTGCTAAGGAAACGGGTAAGGCTACCCACAGTGCTGGTGGAATAGCTTTCGGAGGAGTTTTATATGGCCAGAGCGAGGAGGAAGGTATACTTGCTGCAGCGACGCGCCAGTGTATAGAGAAGATTGTTAAGAAGATAGCCTCTATAAGGGTGCGCAGAGGCAAAATGGTATACCATGTAATAAAAGATGAGGGAAACAGGGTATACATCGATGCTGGGGAGGCAAATGCGGGTGCAACGGTTGGTAGCTATTATGCGGTTTATGTGGAGGGTGAGCCTATCTATGGGCTTAAGGGGGAGATTTTGGGAGTTGAAAAATATTACATAGCGATTCTCCAATTGGAGGAGGTATATCCGCAGTATTCTATAGCGAGGGTAATCAAGGGAAAGGGAGTTATGAGGGGAGACAAGGTTGAACCTATCTTTGATGAATCTGCCCTAGAAAAGATAAAGATAAGACCGAGGTTATTGGCTGGTGGTGAAGCTATTTCTACTGCTCCTCCCAGTCCATCTGGAAATATACAGCCTTCTTCTCCGCCACCTTCACAGAGCGGGGCTGCCCAATCGCCACCTCCACCACCTCCGCCTCCACCTCCACCTCCACCAGCTGGGGAGAGCTCTATCCTTAACACGGGGACAACTATAGAAGTGATAAAGCTTTGGCCTATAAGTCAGAGTTTGAAGAATAACCTAATAAGGCTACACAAGGCTGGGTACTATAACTATTCTAGAAAGAGGTATTCGCTTGCTATTAAGAATTACGAACTTGCCTTTAATGCTTATAATGGTAACTATGTAGCTTGTTACTGGTTAGGGAGGGTATATTACGAGATAGGCAACAAAGCTAAAGCGATAAAATGGTGGAAGAAAGGAATAGCCATCAACCCTAACTACGAGCCTATAAGGAAAAAGCTTGTGGAGGTAGGTGCCTTGCAATGAAAAGAGCTTTAATGACTGCGGTTCTGCTTTTCGCAGTCCTTTCATACGCCTTTGCCTATCTTCCTAATGATGGAAGGGTCGTTGTAATATTCGATAATCCTTTTGCTGAAGCGAAGGTAATGGAGTCTCTCATAAATGCAGGTTACAAGGTGGTTGAGCAAAATCAGCTTGAGAAGATAAAGAAAAGTCGTGCAGCCATTTTAGCTCTTCAGGGTAACGCTGAGGCCATAATGAGATTGGGAAGATCTTACAATGTTGCTTACTTCGTAAGAGGGAAGACTCGTTTAGAAGAACCCCGATTAAACGAGTTTAACTTATACACGGCTACGGCCTCCCTTTCAATTCAAGCGTATAGGACTAAAGATGCACGCTTTCTGTTAAGCCAGGCATTCTCCTCTAAGGCGGTTGGTTATACTGGTGAGGAGGCTCAGCGCAAAGCCTTGATGGATGTAGCTTCCAAGGCCGCCTCCTTTTTAATAGGGGCTCAGCATCCTGGAGAGTTTTCAGGCATGGCTCGGGTCATCTTAAGGGGCGTTTCCGATTATGGTCTCGTTAACAGTATTTATGAGAAGATTCGTGGTTTTCCTGGTGCTCGAAATGTTAAGATAACCTCTTATGGTGGGGGCCAAGCAATCATAGAGTTTCTGTACTCGGGCGACGTTAACGATGTGGCTAAGAGCTTGAAAGTGGCGGGTT
>LGFB01000213.1 GCA_001508835.1 bacterium 42_11 | reverse complement strand
TGCAAGGGCTCTTGCTATTTCAAGCCTTCTCTGGTATCCATAAGGGAGGGTTCCCGCTGGTTGATAAGCTCTGTCTTTGAGATTTAACTTTTCCAGGTAATACATGCTTTCTTCTACTATCCTTTTCTCATAGGAACGCCACCTGCCAAGGTGAAAACAGGCTTCGATGAAGGAGTATGAAAAGTGGTTTTGGCAGGCCGTCATCACATTTTCAAGGGCTGTAGCCCTCGGGAAAAGGCGCAGGTTTTGAAAGGTCCTACCGATACCTTTCCTCACTATTTCGTAACTTTTTAGCGCGGTTATATCTTCCCCATTAAAGTAAATCTTTCCTTCATCTATGGGGTAGATACCTGTTACTAAGTTAAATATCGTCGTTTTCCCGGCACCGTTGGGTCCTATTAGACCGGCGAGTTCTCCTCGCTTTAGCTCCATAGAGAAATCTTTGACCGCCTCTAAGCCCCCAAATTTCTTGGTTACGCTTTTAAGCTCTAAGAGTTTTTCCATGCCTCACCACGCCTTTTAAAGATGGAAAGAAATTCCTTTTCTCCCATGAGTCCCTCGGGTCTGAAGACCATAACCAATACTAATACCGCCCCGTATATGAGCATTCTATATTGGGAGATTGGTCTGAAAAACTCGGTTACAACTGTTATTATGCCTGTTCCAAGAATCGTTCCACTTAAAGACCCTAATCCTCCGAAGACTACAACGGCTGTAAGCTCCGTAGATTTCAGTAGGTCAAACATGGTGGGTTGTAGGAAGGTCATGAACCCGGCGAACAAGCCTCCTGCGATTCCGCAATAAAATGCCGATATGCATAGACTTATCACCCTGTATCTGGCGGTGTTGAAGCCCAACAAGGACGCTGCCAGGTAATCATCCCTGCATGCTTTAAAAGCCCTTCCATAGTTGCTTCTTAATATGTTCGATAGGATTAAGGTTAAAATCACAAAGAAGGTAAGTGCCACCGGTAGCGTGGTAAAACTTTCTATTCCTGGAAAGCCTCTTGCTCCTCTCGTTACCGGTTCCCAATTTTCTATTATTAGCCTTACGGTTTCTCCGAGACCAATAGATGCTATTGCGAAATAGTCCCCCATCAGCTTTAAAGTTGGTATCCCTATAAGATAGGCTATGGCAGTTGCAAGAAGCCCCCCAGCTATTACTGCCGGTAGCCAGTGAAGACCGTGTCTCATGGTTAGTATTGCTGTGGTGTAGCCTCCTATTGCCATGTAGGCGGCATGTCCTAAGGTGAATATCCCTGTAAATCCTGTAAGCAAGCTTACTCCCATTGCCGCTATGGAGTTTATACACATCAGTATTATGATACCTTCAAGGTAGGCGAACATCTCGTTCCCTCCTAAACCTTTTCTGAAGTTGCCTTTCCTAACAGCCCTGTGGGTTTAAATAGAAGCGTTAAGACGAGCAAGCCGAAGACTACCACATCTCTCATCTGGCTCGATATAAAGCCTGCGGTAAGCATCTCAGCGGTTCCCAGAATGAGAGAGCCTAAAACGGCTCCTCTTAAGGAGCCCAATCCGCCGACAACGGCGGCAACGAACGCCTTTATTGTGATAAAGCCAAGCTGTGGGTATAGGGTATACCTTACCGATAGAAATATACCGCTTATGGCTGCAAGCAACCCGGCCAAGAAGAAGACTATCGATATAAGCTTATTAACATTCACGCCCATTAGCCCTGCAACTCGGAGGTCGTATGCCGCTGCCCTTATAGCTAATCCCCACTTCGTTTTCTGCAGGAAAAATTCAAGGCCAGCCAGAAATAGAATTGTGATCACGAAGACGAGGATATCGAAGGAGGAGATGGTCAGGTTTCCTATCCTTATAGGTTCTGTGGGTAAAACAGGTGGAAGCGCTCTAAACCTTCCTCCTGCAAAAATTACCCAAAAGTTTTCTATGACGATGCTCATTCCCATTGAGGCTATAAGAAGGTATAAAGTTATATTTGTTCTCTCCCTTATAGGTTTGTAAGCAAGCCTCTCTGTGGCTATGGCGGAAAGTCCGGCTCCGAGAAGCGCTATCAAGCTTGAAATCCAAATGTTGTTTCCCGTAGAGATTAAGGTATAGTAACATATATATCCTCCGGTTACGAGGAATCCACCATGGGCAAAGTTAGAAAAAAGAAGAATTGAATATACCAAGGAATAGCCAACCGCTATCAGGGCATAGACCGATCCAAGGGAAAGACCGTTAATTAACTGCTGAATGAAGGCTTCCAACCTCGCTTTTCACCTCCAGCTTGCGCTTAAAAGGCAGGGCCATTTTAAAATAACCCTGCCTTTTAAAGTCACATTATATTATATCTTAAACTCATGTATCTATTCCTCTTCCGGTCTTACTCTGTCGTAGAAAACCGCTTTTCCACCTTTGCAAAGAAGAATCACCGCATCCTTATTTAATGGGTCATGTGTGTTGGGGTCTATGGTTATGACGGCGTGAAGAAGTTTTAGGTTTTTGGTGTTTTCAAGGGCATCCCTTAT